>JAHFIV010000015.1 GCA_023246225.1 bacterium | reverse complement strand
GTCACCGTTTGGAAGTTTGCGCGGTCTCGGCGTCGTTGTCGACAAGGCGCTCCTCAAAACCAAGCACGCGATTATCGGCGCGGAGAGTTTTACCGAATCACTCCGGATGAAAATGAAAGATCTTGTGAAGATGGAGATGCCGATCCTTGGTTCATTTGGAAAAAAGAATACGATGAAGTTACAGAAGAATCTTAAAAAGAAAATTACAAAGAAAAAGCGACCATCAAAAGCAAGGGGGAAACAAAAGACCAAAAAGAAACGGTCATAAACCGAAGAAGAATGTCATTTGCAGTGAAACTTCAGCAGTTTGAAGGTCCTCTCGATCTTCTTCTCGAGCTGATCGAATCAGAGAAACTCGACATCTCGACGCTGTCTCTTGCGACAGTGACCGACGGGTATTTGGCGCATCTTCATGGTGACACGCAGATTCCTCCGGAGGAGCTCGCAGATTTTTTAGTTGTGGCGACGCGATTGTTATTTCTTAAATCTCGTTTGTTGCTTCCCTTTTTGAATATTGGCGAAGAGGAAGACGCGGGTGACTTGGAATCGCAGTTGCGTATTTATAAAGAATATCTCGACGCATCAAAAACAATTGACGCAATGATTGGAAAACGACGATTTTTGTTTGTACATGAAAAATTGCCGCACATCGATATCGGGTTTGCACCGCCGAAAAAATTTGATACCGAACAGATGGCAGCGTTTTATCGTGGTGTGATCGCGCGTCTTGAACCGCTCGTGAAAGTGCCAAAAGCGGTGGTGGAGAAAACCGTTTCGATCCATGAGAAAATTCAACATATCCAAACGATGATTTCCAAAGTCTCGCAACTCAGTTTTCATCACATACTTCTTACTGCCGAATCAAAAACAGAGATCGTGGTGAGTTTTCTCGCGCTTTTGGAACTGATAAAGCAGCGATCGGTTTCGGTGTCGCAAGATGTGCGGTGGGGTGATATTGTGATCAAAGGAGCCTCTGCAAAGGTCTGAATTAAGGCGCATATATGCTGAAAAATAAGATCGAAAGCTTACTGTTCATCGCGGCACGACCTCTTACGGTAAAAAGATTGATGGAAGTTTGCGATGTATCAAAAGAAGAGGTGTCGAAGGCGATCGATGAGATCGCTGCGGCGCATAACGACGGAAATCACGGCGTTCGCGTACTCAGAAATGGTAATGAAGTGCAGATGTCGACTTCGCCAGATAATGCGAAACTCGTGCAGGATTTTTTAAAAGATGAAACGACAGGCGAACTGACAAAACCTTCGCTCGAAACACTCACGATCGTCGCGTATCGCGGTCCGATTACTAAAGCCGAGCTCGAACAAATTCGTGGGGTGAATTGCAGTTTGATTTTGCGCAATCTTTTGATGCGCGGTCTTGTTGAGGCACAAGGAGAAGCAGGGGACAGTCAGACAACGTATCACGTGACGATGGATTTCATTCGATTTCTTGGCATTGCAAACGTCGAAGAACTTCCTGAGTACGACAAACTTCGGTCGCACGAAAACGTGGTGCGTGTGCTTGAGATGGCAGGAAAGCAAAAGCAGGACGAAATTAAAGATTGAACGACATGTTTTCTTTTCTCGTTGCGCTTGCGATGTATGTCACGCTCACTCCGGGGAAACCGGTGGTTTCAGTGAACGATTTTCGTCCGTTTTTCCCTCGCGTGCGATCATTGCCGCTCGCTGCTGCAATATCGCATCCCATAATGCCACAAGCACCGAAGAAAAAAGATGAAACGAGGCTCGGTATCGAGACAACCGCACGCGCTGCCGCGGTGCTCGATTGGAAAACTGGCGCACCGCTTTTCGAAAAAAATGCAGACGAACCGATGGCGATCGCCTCGATCACAAAATTGATGACCGGGATCGTCGTGCTCAGTCAAAAACCGGACTGGAAAAAACATATCGAGTTTCTTCATGAATATGAACCGCCAGGTGGCGTACAGTATCTTTTTCCCGGAGAAGAAGTGACGGTAGAGGATTTGTTTAATATGAGTTTAGTCGCGTCGTCGAACGGTGCGACCGTTGCGCTTGCGCGATCAACTGGACTTACGAGTGATGAGTTTGTGGAAAAGATGAACGAAATGGCGACAAAACTTGGCATGACGATGTCGCATTTTACCGATCCTACCGGTCTCGATGCGACTGATACTGCATCTGCGCGTGATGTGGCGCTATTGATTCGCACAGCGCTCACGTATCCGGAAATTCAGGCGGCGGTTAGTCGAAAAGTGTACGCCTTTCGCGCAGTGACGGGGCTTGACCACGCTGTGCGGAGTACTGACGAACTCCTGGGAAGTTTTCTTGATGTTGCACCGAATAGGTTTCTTGGTGGCAAAACTGGTTTCATTCAAGAGGCGGGATATTGTTTTGGATCTGCTGCGGAAAATGCGAACGGCGATCGCGTGATTGCGGTTGTGCTTGGCGCAGAATCGAAAGATTTACGTTTTAAAGAAGCGAAGTCGCTGATTTTTTGGGCGTTCGATGCGTATCAGTGGCCTGCGCGTCTTTCGAGAGGATCTTGACTGACGGCGCACGAACAGCTATAGTCGAGTCTCATGGACGGAATCCCGGGTAGCCGATCGGTAAATAGGAAGTTACCAGAGGTTCTACATTGGAGCGGGGTGGAGAAGTGGCATCTCGCGAGGCCCATAACCTCGAGATCTCGGGTTCGAATCCCGACCCCGCAACCAAGAAGAACGCCTCTCCCGAAGGGAGGGGCGCTCTTTGTTATAAGCGGATCACACATCTTGTCATCACGGACCCCTCTTAATATTGTCATTCCGGGCCGTGACCCGGAATCCAGAATAAAAAAGATCAAACGTAGACCACGCCTGGCTTTACGGTTCTGGATTCCGGCTCGGAGGCCGGAATGACTATAAAAGAGGAGGAATCCCCCGACCACATAAAAAGCCTCCACTGTTGTGCAGGCTTTTTATGTGGTAGCGAGGGCGGGAATCGAACCCGCGACCCAAGGCTTATGAGTCCTTTGCTCTACCAACTGAGCTACCTCGCCATATGTTTCAGGCCGATTTAATATAGAGGAACTCTATGGAGGTGGCAAGGTGCGTCGCTCGCAAGCGGTGTACCAAGACCGTTCCATCCAAAAAATCCGCCTGAAGGCGGATTTACGCCGGCGCCACAACGCGCGGGTTATCGATCACAATCTCCTTGATGAGTGCACCAAGATTATGGCCATAGCAATCTTTGCATACGACCATTCGGAGCGGGCGTCCTCCGTCCCACTCGACGTTCACGAGAAACGAGGTCTCCCCGTTTCGGAACTCATAAATACGCTTGTGCATTCGGGATTGGCAAAAGCGGATTTCGTCAGCATTGTGCTTCTTTTTTCGCATATCTTAGCGGAATTTCTAGGATATCCACTTATCGGGATCACCTTAGCACGACCTCCCCAAAGAAGCAAGATTCTTGCCTTTTCCCCCTCTTTTTGGTACAGTTTTTAAGGTTATGTTTCTTGCAGTTCACGCCCTCATAGGGGCCGTTGCCGGTAACGCAGTACAAAGTCCGACCGCAGCATTTTCGCTGGGGTTTATTTCGCATTTTTTTACGGACATGATTCCGCATGGCGATGAGCACATGTATGAGGGGTACAAGAGCGGCAATAAAGTCATGCGTGCTCTCGTCTATGTTGGCATGGACGCAGTAATGACCGTCGTCCTTTTACTCGTCGTCTTTTTGAAGCAAGACTTTTTTTCACCACTCAACGTAGCGCTCGGTGTGATTGGAGGTCTGCTCCCAGACTTGATGGTCGGCCTTTTCGAAATATTGAAACCGAAGCGTCGCACGTGGTTCGCGAGAAAGCTATCATGGTTTCATGGATTTCATATGTGGAACCATCATCTTCTTATCAAGCACGTTGGCAAAGAACGTGACCTGCCGTTCCGGTACGGTCTCGCGATGCAGGGAGTAGTTCTCACACTGCTCGTAAAACTGATCATGTAAAAACATCCCTTGAGAAAGGGATGTTTTGTTTTTTCTGGCCGTTCATGTAAGGATGTCTCAAGGATGTTCATTTTCACGCTAGGAGGACGCAATGAAATATCTCATGAGAGTTGTGTACGCGCTCCTCGGCGCAGGTGCGGTTGTTGCCAACCTCGCGCTTTCCGGAGCGATCATTGCGAGTGTGCAGCTGCTCGGTCCATGGGCGTATCCCGTCCACTTTGGGTTCGGCATGTTCGCCGCGAGTCTTGTGCTTGCAGTGTTGCTGCCTCCGAAGCGAAGAGGGATGATCGCCGCGAAGTTGGGGGAAAAGTTCGTACTCAGCGAAGGTAGATTTTCTAAAGGGATTTGGCCAAAAGTACGCGAGCGAGGATCGTTTGCGCTCGTGCTCACCGCGAACATTCTCGTCGGACCGTTTTTTGCAGCTTTGGTGATCCGTTTCCTCGGACTCACCGAGCAGAAGTCATGGTTGTATGCGTTTACCACCACACTCATCGGGAGCGCGATCTGGGTGTCGCTCTACCTCGGTGTGTTCGCCGCAATTCGCGCGTATCTCGTCACGATGTTCGCCGCTCTGTAATGGGGCGGTGTTATTTTTTTGTATCTCGAAGATATCTCGTTACTATATATGCCGCGACACCTTCCACTGCGAACAGCGGAAGCGTCAACGAGAGGGGATTGCGCTTAGTGTGGAGTGCGTCGACGCATCCCCAGACCCAAAAGACGAGGAATACGTACCATGCGTAATCAATAGCGATCTTTTTTTCCACATCTTTCGTATTTTTGAGAAGCAGCTGCGTTGCGTATCCGTAGCCGATCACGTTTAAAAACGCTCCTACAATCCACGTGGCTCTCGGAGTAAAAATGTTTGTCGGTAAAATAAAAAGTAAAATGGTGAGCACGAGCGCAACAAATATTCCTGCCGCGAGATTCACTTTGACAGCAAACCAGAACGCTTTTTTATTGAATTGCATGAAAGTCAGATGAAGATATAGTATTTGAAGCTTAGCACAATGATGAAATGGCGGCTGGCCTGCCACCACGTAAAAGCGATGCTGTGGCATCGCTCACGTGGCTGGCCTGCCACGTGAAGCCTGCGGATAGATGGCCCCACGTAAAAGCAACGCGTGGCGTTGCTCACGTGGCACGTAAAAAGCCCGCGCTATCGCGCAGGCTTTTTACGTGGTGCCGCGGGAGGGACTTGAACCCTCATGGAGTTGCCCCCGCACGATTTTGAGTCGTGTGCGTATGCCAATTCCGCCACCGCGGCGTACGAGGATAGGGCGAACGATACCCCCGAAAATTTGTCTTGTCAAAGCGGTGTGCGAGAGGTACAGTAATGGTGCTATGGCCTACATTATCGCCGTCGTCAACCAAAAAGGTGGGGTTGGTAAGACAACGACCGCCGTCAATCTTGGATCATACTTAGCCTCGAAGGGGCGTTTCGTGTTGCTTGTCGATCTCGATCCGCAAGCGAATGCGAGTTCTGGTCTCGGTGTCGATCATCGCGCGGTGGAAAACGGAGTGTATGAGGCGATTATCGGTGCAAAAAGTTTTCGCGACGTGGTCGTGCCAACGAGCGTTGATGGACTACGAGTCGCACCGGCGACTGCATCACTTGCAGGTGCTGCGCTCGAACTCGCTGACATGGAACGCCGTGAGTATCGGCTTGCAGATGCCCTACTCGAAGTACGTAACGATTATGATTACGTAATCATCGACTGTCCGCCCTCACTTAGCCTACTCACAGTGAACGGCCTCGCTGCGTCTGATCGCGTGCTCATTCCTGTGCAAGCGGAGTATTACGCACTCGAAGGACTTTCACAACTTCTCGAAACGATCTCGCTTGTGAAGAACAGCCTCCGACCAGAGCTCGAGATTATGGGTGCGGTCATTACGATGTTCGACGGCCGCAATAAACTTTCCGCGGATGTTCTTGCGGAACTGCAAAAGTTTTTCCCCAATCGCATTTTTCGTTCCGTGATCCCGAGAAACGTCCGTCTCGCAGAAGCACCAAGTTTCGGAAAACCGATCGCGCAGTATGATGGTTGGTCTAAAGGAGCGCGAGCCTATGAAAGTTTGACCCAAGAGATTATCGCACTTGAGACCACACTATGAGTACAACAAAAAAATTTAGCGGCCTCGGCCGCGGACTTAGCGCATTGATTCCGCAAAAAGCTGCAGCGTCGGTGACGTCTGGCAACCAAACTTCGGTAACGGAATTACAGACCGGTACACCACTTGAAATTCCACTGACAGCGATCGTTGCAAATCCCGAGCAGCCGCGCACGCATTTCAATCATCAAGAGCTCGAGGATTTAATGCATTCTATCAAGGAGCACGGTATTCTGCAGCCGATCACGGTTTCCTCGGTTGCTGGTGGCTATGAGATCATCGCGGGGGAGCGGCGATTTCGTGCAGCAAAGATGCTCGGTCTTGCAACAGTGCCGGTGTTTGTTCGTGAAGCGGATCCGCAGGAGAAACTCGTACTCGCACTCATCGAGAATATTCAACGTGAGGACCTCAATCCACTCGAAGAAGCGCGCGCTTATGAGCGTCTTTTTACTGAATTTGGACTCACGCAGGAAGCGGTTGCGCAGCAGGTCGGTAAGGCACGTTCGACCGTTGCAAACACCGTGCGTCTTCTCGATCTTCCTGAGGAAGTTCAACAAGCGATCGCTGCAGGAATCGTCCCGTCGGGAAGTGCACGAGCAATGCTCGCGCTTCCAGACACAGAAAGTCAGCTCGCTTTTTTTAGGAAATTGGTCGCAGGTAGGATGACTTCACGCGAGGCAGAGGCAGGTGTGCGCAGTGCGGGAGGACGAAGTCGAAAGGATCCTAGTGTGCTTGCGGTCGAAGAAGAGCTGCGCAACAAACTCGGTACGCGAGTTGAAATTAAAAAACGCAATGGGCAGGGTTCGGTCGTGATCTCTTTTTTCTCGGATGAGGAATACGCCGACGTTATCAACAAGCTTCGCTAGGGAACCTAGCGTTAAAAATAAAAATGTCCCGCAGTGCTGCGGGACATTTTTATTTCGATGGTTTTTGTTTACGGCTCTTAGGATTTCTCGCGGTCTTCGCTGACGGCGGAACATACTTTTTTTGTTCGCCATCCTCTGCGTCAGACAAATCTTTCAACCATTTATTTAACTTGGATTTTGCCATCGTACGAATGTGTGAACGGGCATGTGAAGTTTTGATAAAGGTGAGCCAATCAGGATTCGGTGCCTTTCGATTTTTATCAACGATGATTTCGCAGTAGTCGCCGGAGTGTAGTGGTGAATCGAGACTCACAATCTGATCGTTTACTCGTGCGCCGACGCAGGTGTTGCCGATATCTGTGTGAATTGCGTAACCGAAGTCCACCGGCGTCGCTCCTTCAGGAAGATCGATTACGTCGCCTTTTGGAGTGAACACGAAAATACGATTTTGGAACACATCGATCTTCATCGTCTCAAGCGATTCGAGATACGCGTCATTGTCTCGGATCTGTCGTTGATTTTCTGCGAGATCTTTCACCCAACCGAGTTGTGCTGCAAGTGCGGCCTGTGCTTGTTTTCCATCCTCATCATAGCGCCAGTGCGCGGCGATACCACGCTCCGCCTCTTCATGCATCTCAACGGTTCTGATTTGAAATTCAACGATCTCACCTTCATCACAAAAAACCGTGGTGTGAAGTGATTTATACCCGTTCGGTTTCGGTTGCGCGATGTAATCTTTAATGCGCCCAGAGAGCGGCTTCCATCGTTGATGAATGATGCCGAGCGCAGCGTAACAATCTCCCACAGAAGGCATGAGTACTCGAAGGGCGACAAGGTCATGGATCTGCACGATGTCTCGTTCGTGCTTCAGAAGTTTTTGATACAGACTATACAAATGTTTGACACGTCCTTGAATTTGCACGATGGGGAGGTGTGCATCGCGAAGATCTTTCTCGATCACTGATTTGATACGTGCGATGTATCGTTCTTTTGCAGAAGCGGCTTTGCTTGCAAGCGATGAGGCCCATTCGTATTCTTTCGGCATCGCGTAGCGAAACGCAAGATCCTCAATGCGTGTGCGCATCTCGTTCATACCGAGACGATTAGCGATCGGGGCGTAAATTTCGAGGGATTCCATCGCGACGCGTTTTTGTTTGTTTGGAGGGAGTGCGCCGAGCGTTTCGAGATTATGTATGCGATCCGCAAATTTGATCATGATCACTCGGACGTCGGACGCCATCGCGACGAACATTTTTCGCAAGTTTTCGATATAGCGATCAACACCACGATATTTAAGTTTTCCAAGTTTCGTGATACCACTGACCATCGAAGCGACATCGTCACCAAAATTCTTTCGAATATCAGCGATCGTAACCGGCGTGTCTTCTGGAACATCATGAAGGAGTCCGGCGATGATGATGTTTGTCGGCAATTTCATGTCCGCGAGAATTTCTGCGGCAGCGAGCGGATGGATGATGTAGGGTTCACCCGAACTTCTCATCTGTCCTTTGTGCGCATGTTCCGCGAATTCAAAAGCGAGCCTGACCATATCGAGATCAGCTTTTGGATTGTAGGAGTGGATTTTTTCGAGCAAATTCTCGACACGTCCTCGCATATTCTGTAGAGGTCCCTCTTACTATAGATACCTCTGCAAAAAAAGTGCAACTTTAGGGCAAGATTTTTGTTATCCCGACCTCCATAGAATTGTCATCCTGAACTTGATTCAGGACCAAGAAAGGTAAAATTAAACAAAAATCGTTTGGTCTTTTTGTTCTGGATTCCGGCTCGGGGCCGGAATGACAATAGAGGAGGGCCCGGAATGACAATGAGAGGCAGGATGGCAAAAGCGGATCATTTTTTTTCAGCGTCCTTTTGAAAATCACATTCCTTACTCGAACAGCGAATCACATCCGCTTTTGCGAATACGAGAAGCGACTGGCACTTGGGGCAGGCCTCACCGTTCGGTCGCGACCAGAGCGCGAACGTACACGCAGGATATTTTGAACATGCGAAGAACGGTCGTCCTCCTTTGCGCGTTTTTTTCTCGAGGATGTCGCCTTCCTTACAGGAAGGACATTTTACGCCAACCTTTTTTTGAATTGATTTAATCGTTTTGCATTCAGGATAGCGTGAACAAGAAAGAAATTCACCGAACCGTCCATGCTTGATCATCATCGGCGCACTGCATGTCTCGCATTTCTCATCGATCGGTGCGGCGGTAGGAGTACCGGGTGGTTCTGAACCAGGAATCGGCTTCGTATTTTTGCATTGCTTTTCTTTATCGGTAAATCCTGTGCACGCAAGAAATTTGCCGAACCGTCCGAATTTTATGATCATCGGACGTCCGCACTTCTCGCACACCTCGCTGGTGGCTTCTTCAGTAAGTTCTTTCTTTGAAACCTCTTTTTCTTTCAATGTTAAATTTGTTTTGAATGGCCCATAGAAATCGCGAAGCACCGGCACCCACTCGCGTGTTCCTTCTGCGATATCATCGAGCAATTCCTCCATCTTCGCAGTGAATCCGAAGTCAACGATGTCGGGGAAATGGGCGACGAGCACGTCGTTCACTAGGAATGCGAGTTCGGTCGGTTTCAATTTTCGGCCATCCTTGTCGACGTAGCCGCGATCGATAACAGTGCTGATCGTCGGCGCGTAGGTGGACGGTCGTCCGATGCCATTTTCTTCGAGCGTTTTCACGATCGTCGCTTCTGTGTAGCGCGCTGGCGGTTCAGTGAAGTGTTGTTTCGGCGTCAGAGATTCGCATCGTAGCTTTTCGGCTTCCTGCAGCTCGGGAAGCAACGTTTCTTTTGTGTCAGTTTCGTATATTTCAAGAAATCCTTTTTTCTGAATCGTTGAGCCGGTCGCGCGAAAACCGTAGCGCGGTTTATTTGCAGCGCTCGCGTCGATATGTACTGTGACCGTCATCATCTCCGCATCGATCATCTGTGACGCCACTGCGCGTTGCCAGATGAGTTCATACAACTTTGCTTGTCGGTCGTCGAGATGTGCTGCAATGAGTTCTGGACGATTATGCACCGATGTCGGTCGGATCGCTTCGTGCGCTTCCTGCGCACCCTTTGCTTTCGTTTTGTAGCGACGCGCGTTATCGGGGACGATATCTTTTCCGTACTTTGTACCGAGCCACTCGCGCGTTTCTTCAATGAATTTTTCTGAGAGGTTCATCGAGTCCGTACGCATGTAGGTGATGAGACCGGTAGAACCCGCTTCGCCGAGCTCCACACCTTCGTACAGCTGCTGTGCAAGCATCATCGTTTGCTTGGCAGAAAAACCGAGACGATTGTTCGCCTCCTGTTGGAGCGTCGACGTGGTGAACGGTGCGAACGGGCTGCGGTGAACCGTTTTTCTTTCAAGAGATTCAACGGTCCACAAAGCACTTTCAAGATCGGTGACGATTCGTTCTGCATCAGCCCCAGCAGACAAAGCGAATTTTTCTAACGTTTCACCATCGCGTTTGACGAGTTTTGCGAGGAACTGCTCATCAGAACCGACGAGTTTCGCGAGCATCGCTTCGATCGACCAATATTCCTGTGGGACAAATTTTTGAATTTCGCGCTCGCGTTCCACGACCAGTCGAACGATCACCGACTGCACGCGACCCGCAGAAAGTCCGCGGGCGACTTTGCGCCAAAGAAAAGGGGAGAGTTCATAGCCAACAAGGCGATCGAGTACACGGCGTGCCTGTTGGGCATCGACGAGATGTTGATCCAGCGCACGCGGATGTTCGAGCGATGCCTTGATCGCCTCCTCGGTGATTTCGTGAAAAGTAATGCGACGAATTTTTTCTGGTGCAAGATCGAGCAATTCAAGAAGATGCCACGAAATCGCCTCTCCTTCGCGATCTTGATCGGATGCGAAATAGACGAGGTCAGCTTTTGCTGCCGCGCGCTTTAAATCACTTACCGCCTTTTTCGCTTTTGTTGGTACGACGTAATGCGGTGCGAAGTCCTGTTCAACATCGACACCGATTTTACTTGTTGGAAGATCGGGCACGTACCAAAAAGAAGACAATACGGTAAAATTTTTTCCAAGGAATTTGGAAATGGTTTTTGCCTTGGTCGGCGACTCAACGATCACGAGACATTTCTCGCTCTTCGTTTTCTTTTCCGTCGCAGGAATTTTTTTCTTCATAGTCTAATAGTATATACGTCTACACTACACCTCTATACGCTGTCAATGTATTTGGGGAATTACTTCATCGAAAGCGCGGCGAGCGCGGCGGAAACTTTTCGTGCAGGAAGACCGGTTATTTGTGCGATGTCATCCGGCGATGTTATTCCTTTTGTAATCTGCGCGAGCACTGCACGTTCGTCATCTGTGAGCGCTACTCGTGGCGCGGTGATCTCGACGCCGAGCTCTTCAAGAAGCATTGTCGGAGAAAGTATCGGCATCGCGCCGGTGGCGATCAGCTTGTTTGTGCCTTCTGATGCTGATGAGGTGATCGGTCCAGGAACCGCGTAGACGTCGCGACCATCTTCGAGTGCAAGGCGCGCAGTAACGAGCGCTCCAGAACGCGCGGCAGCTTCAACGATTATCGTTGCTCGCGCGAGCCCCGCAACGATTCTGTTGCGAAGCAAAAATTTATCTTTTGTCGCAGGAGTGCCAGAAGGGAATTCCGAGATCAGCACACCTCCCGAGGAGAGGATACGGCGTGCAAGACCAAAGTTCGCGCGAGGGCCGATATCGCGATCCGCAACTCCTGCAGCGAGAACCACGATCGCGAGGCCGCCTGACCCAACTGTCGCTTCGTGTGCGATCGCGTCGATGCCGAGTGCGAGGCCGCTCACGATCGGCGTTCCCGCTGCAGCGAGAGGCGCAACGAGCTGTTTTGTGATCGCTTCGCCATATCTCGTCATCTGTCGCGTTCCCACAACAGCGATCGCATCTTCTCGTGAGAGCACAGCAAGATCTCCCCGCGCGAACAGTTTCGCTGGTGGATCTGCGATCTGTCGGAGCAGGGGAGGATAGCGCGGATCATCCAAAGGAATCACCACGATATCGCTCGCTGCTCGACGTGTGAAACTGAGTGACAGCTCCATGGGGCGGGACTCTAAACGAAAAACACCGACAGTGTCAAGTGACCGACTGTCGGTGTTTCTTTTTGGCGTCGAATACGGAGATTTTGATCAGGCTCTTAGTTTGCGTTGTGTTTGGTCATCGCGATATCCAACCCATCGCGCATGCATGACACGATCGCCTCGCCGGCGCGATCGAGCACGCTCCCGAGAGCGCGCTCTTCCTCCTGTGTGAACCGTGCGAGCACATATTCCGCAGCATCTCGCTTGGTGTCTTCTGGTGCGCCGATGCCGATGCGCAGTCGTGCGATTTTATTTGTGCCAAGCTGCTCGATGATCGATCCCATCCCGTTATGACCACCGGACGATCCTTCTTTTTTTACACGGATCGTGCCAAACGGAAGATCTTTGTCGTCATACACCACAAGAATTTCTTCAGTTTTTATTTTTCGGAAATTTGCAGCGGCTTGCACTGCGATTCCCGAGTCGTTCATGAATGTCTGTGGCATCAAGAGAACGAGTTTTTTATGAATGATCTTTCCTTCACAGACGAGTGCTTGCGAATGCCGATCCGTACTCCACTCACCAAAACCGTCCATATTTTCTGCGCGCAGCTTTGCAGAAAATCGCGACACTGCACGAAATCCCACGTTGTGTCGCGTGTTCTCGTATTCTTTCCCCGGATTTCCAAGGCCGATGATCAGTTTCATAGATTTAATCGATCTCGCGTGCGAGTACGCGAATCGGAGTTCCTTCCAGATCAAATTGTTCGCGCATACGATTCTCGATGAATCGGAGAAAACTCGGATGCAACGTTTCTTTATCGTGCACGACCACCATGAACGCCGGCGGCTTCATGCCGATCTGTGTCATGCCGTACACTTTCGGTCGGTTTCCTTTTTTTCCGAAACGATCGCCACCTTTCGCAAAAAGTGCGTGATGTTGTTTTTTTATTTTCTCGATACACGCATCAAGTTTTTCTTGCGGAATCACTCGCTCGCGTGTCGCTGCAACGTCGAGTGCCATCGGAACGATGCGCGAAACCTTCGCGCCATTTTTTGCTGCGATGAACGTCACTGGTGCCCAGGTGTAAGAGGGGAGCTGCACACCGAGATGTGTTTTATACTCTTCGGCGCTGCCAAGTTTTTTTTCTGCAGCGAGATCCCATTTGTTGACAACGATGATCACGCTCACATTGTGATCTTCGATGTATCCCGCAAGCCGTTTTTCTTGGAGACCGACCCCTTCTGCTGCGTCGATCATAAGAAGTACCACGTCTGCGCGCTTGAGTTCTTCAAGACTCATGTACACGCCAAGTTTTTCCAGTCCCGGTTCCACTTTCGCCTTCTTGCGGATACCAACGGTGTCGATGAGAAGAATGCGTTTTACCACACCTTGTTCATTTGTATACGTAAGCATCGTGTCTTGCGGTTCTTTCGTGGTGTGCGGCACTTCGCTCACGATCACGCGCTCCTCACCAGCAAGCGCGTTGAGTAGTGATGATTTTCCTACGTTTGGTCGACCGATGATCGCAATACGCACATCAATTTCAGGCAAGTCTGCATCCACCGTTGGTTCGCCGAGCGAATCACACACGACGTCGAGAAGATCGCCGACGCCAGTGCCGTTCGCTGCAGAAACCGGATGCGGTACACCGAAACCGAGTTTCAACCATTCTGGTGAATCGGTGAGGCGGCGTGCGCCAGGATTGTCCGCTTTGTTGCCGACAAGGAACACGCGTTTGCCCGATTTTTGGAGATACTTTGCAAACGCACGATCTTGCGGCATCAATCCATCGCGTACGTCGATGAGAAGCAAAATCACATCCGCTTTTGCCATCGCCATCTGTGCCTGTCGTTTGAGGGCGGCCTCTGCGCTGTCATGCGCGGTGAGATCGAGACCGGCGGTATCGATCACGGTGAAAATGCGACCTTGCCAATGACAATGACCGAAGTTGATGTCGTGTGTCGTGCCGGGGATCGGTGAAGTGATCGCCTTGCGTCGTTCGAGCAAACGATTAAACATCGTCGATTTCCCGACGTTCGTTCGTCCGACGATGGCGATGATCGGTGTAGCTTGTGTGCGAGGATCCATAGTTTTGGTTTTATGGTTTTATTGATGGGACCTTTGCAAAAGTCTCTTCCGGCTGAAAACGGTTATTTTTTTCGCATGGTGTGATGCCACGTCCTCAGCGATACTCCATATCGCTTGTGGCGTGTCCTCCCACCATGCGGGAAAAATCTCTCGTTTTCAGCTTCGGAACATACTTTTGCAAAGGTCCCTTACGTTCCCGATTTTTCTCCGAGCACGACAAGAAAATCGATATCGCCGCGATCGGTTGTTGCGAGTATGCGCGGCACTGCGCTGCGCGATTCAATGTCACCGATCGTTTGTTTGAGTTTTGCGAGCGCTTCCGGTTTTTTTCCTTTGGTGAGGTCGTACACAACGCTGCGGGGATACCTGAACGAATCAGCGTTTCCAATTTTTACTATTTCAAATCCTGCGCCAGCGAGCAATGTCGCCGTTTCACGCGCCTGTCCAGATTTTCCGGTGCCGTTCATGATTTCAATGCGCACTTTTTCTGCGCGATCAGCGACTCGTGGTGCAGCTTGGTCAGTGCTCACCGTAGACGTCGTAAAAATATTTGCGGCGAGTGCACGAAGCGCGGACCAATCACCATTTTTTGGAACGAGTATGTACGCACCCGCGAACGTACTATCCATGAGCGGTGACTCCGGCGAGTTGTCGAGCACTTCATGACTGATCGTAAATTTTTCTCCACCTTGCGCCATGCGCGCGAGACGAAGCATCTCCCCAATCTGTAAATTTGATGCGATATTCGAGCGCAGCGCAGCGAGCGTGTTCGCAATCGCCGTCGGACTCCGATATGTTTTTGCGGTGAGTAATTTTTCTTTGAGCGCGTTCAAGATTTTTTGTTGACGTGCTGCACGTGCGAAATCAGAACCTTCGCCGTTTGTACCATGACGTGATCGTGTGAAACGCAGCGCAGTCTCACCGTCTAAGTGTTGCCATCCTTCGTCAAATGATATCGCGGTCACACCATAATCATTGGTGGGGTACGAGTAATCCGAAAATTTTCGATCGACATGCACATCGATACCATTAACACCATCGATCAGTTGTTTGAAACCAGAAAAATCGATACGTACGTAGTAGGGGATGTCGATGCCAAACAAACTCTCGAGTGTCGCGCGCGCATAATCAGCGCCATGGCCCGGCGATTTTAGCTCCCCGAACGCGTTCACTGCATTTATTTTTTGCCATCCGTGTGTTTCTGTTGGCACAATCAGATCACGTGGCACGGAGAGAAGCGCAATTTTTTTCTCTGACGGCTTGATACTCGCGACCATGATCGTGTCAGTGAGGTTCGGTCCCTCATGGCCTTCGCCACCCATACCGAGGAGCAAAATGTTGATGCGATCATCCGCCTCACCTTGCAACTGTCGGTTCGGACTGCTGATCAAGTGGCTCATTTGTCCGAGG
Source organism: bacterium (assembly GCA_023246225.1). Taxonomy (GTDB): domain Bacteria; phylum Patescibacteriota; class Patescibacteriia; order SG8-24; family SG8-24; genus JAHFIV01. The sequence continues at coordinate 6,638 of JAHFIV010000015.1, read as the reverse complement.
ATGGGAATGTTGTCGAGTGCGACTGCAGTGGTTTGCGAAAGCGTGAACCGTCCAAATCCAAAAGACAACACAAAGAGAAGTGCGATGAGGGCGGGTGATAAAAAAAAGCTCACCGGGGATCGTCCGGTGCTTTGGGCGGGGGGTTCGTGCCGCTCATTGGAGAGAAGGTTTACCTTGAGTGGTTGCATGGTGTTGCAGGCAGCGCAATGTTGAGGAACCTCTAAAAACTCTCTTCCGACAGGAAACGATTATTTTCCAGAGGTTCCTTGAATAGGTTCACCCTTATAATAGTCAAAACCCCGCTTTTTGCAACCCTTCTTTATAAGCAGATCATTTCACGGCCGTGAGACCCCCTTTGCAAGTACCTTATACCATGCTAGTATAGGCCTATTGTGCTTCATTCGTCGTCTTTGGCGCCGATTATGGGCGCGTAGCTCAGTTGGTTAGAGCACTGTCCTCACACGACAGGGGTCAAAGGTTCGAATCCTTTCGCGCCCACCACCCCGCTAAGCGGGGCCAGCCCGCTAAGCGGGCTTTCTGAAAAAAGGAGGGCGGCGCTAAGCGCCGCTGCGTTCGAGGGCCCCCCTTAGCGGGGCAATGGAGGAAATGAAAAATTCGTCGCACACTCATTCGCATATCTAAACGGACTATGCCCGAAGAGCAAACGAACGTCGCCCCTCACGACACCGAAGGAAATGAACCTGAAGGAAAGAACGTATCTTTTCTCTCGCGCACAGTCGCTTTTTTTGGAGAGCTGCTCCACGTGGTGCTGATCTCTCTCGCGGTCATCATCCCGGTGCGTTATTTTTTGATTCAGCCTTTCTATGTGAAGGGTGCATCAATGGAACCAAATTTTCTTGATCATCAATATTTAATCATCGATGAACTTAGCTATCGATTTACTGAACCTGCGCGCGGCGACATCGTCGTCTTTCGTTACCCGAACGATCCTCGTCAGTACTTTATTAAGCGAGTGATCGGACTCCCCGGTGACCGTCTGACGATTTCCGGGGGGAGCATCACTATTTATGATACTGCGCACCCCAAGGGGTTCGTGCTCGATGAAAAGAGCTATCTCGGTTCGCTGCAAACCGGTGGCGCCAAAGACGTGACGCTTGCATCTGATGAATATTTTTTGCTCGGTGATAATCGTCCACAAAGTCTCGATTCTCGGGTGTTCGGACCGGTTTCTCGAGTGTATTTGATCGGTCGTGTGTGGCTTCGTGGATGGCCTCCAGAAAAAATAAAAGTGTATACAACAGAATCTGAAGTACAGGGAGAGCCGCGAGTGAAAAAGTAACTCAAAAATATGTCAATGAAGCAAAAAAAACCGGTGGCCGCGAAAATAAAGACCGCGGTAAAAAAGCCCGCTCCTCGCGCGGCGACTCCTTCTGAAAATGCAGCACCAAAGGTCGTTTCGGCACCACGCAGTGTGGCCACACCGCAGACGCTTCGTGGCATGCGCGATATTTTACCCGCGGAACAAAAATATTGGCGATTTATTTCTCGAAAGATAGAAGAGCTCACCGCTTCGTATGGTTACGAGCGCCTCGATACGCCGATTCTTGAAGAAACCGCGCTTTTTGTGCGCACTGCAGGAAAACAAAGCGATATCGTTGAGAAAGAATTGTTTTCTTTCCTTGATAAAGGTGAGGACAACGTTTCTCTTCGACCAGAAGGCACCGCTCCGCTCGTTCGCGCCTACATCAATCACGGCATGGTGAACTTGCCACAGCCGGTGAAGTTGTACTATGTCGGTCCGATGTTTCGCTATGAACGTCCACAACACGGTCGATTCCGCGAACATCACCAGTTCGGTGTCGAGGTGTTTGGCGATGCAAACGCAGTGCAAGATTCGGAAGTGATTTTGCTCGCGCAACTTTTTTATAAAGAGATCGGCATCAAAACCACGGTGCACATCAACAGTCTCGGTTGTGCGACGTGTCGTCCGAACTATGCGAACGAACTCGTGACGTACTATCGCAGCAAGCGCGCGCATCTGTGTGAGGATTGTAAACGCAGACTCGCGAAGAACCCGCTGCGATTACTCGACTGCAAAGAGCCGGGCTGTCAGCCGGTAAAAGAAACCGCACCGAATATTGTCGACTTCCTCGACGAGGAATGTAAAAATCATTTGATGCGCGTGCTCGAATATTTGGATGATCTGCAAGTGCCGTACGTGCTCGCGCCGCATCTCGTGCGCGGATTCGATTACTACAATCGCACCGTGTTTGAAATCATGCTCGCAGAAGAATCAGCGGAGGGAGGCCAGAGCGTCGCGCTCGGTGGCGGTGGTCGGTACGACACACTCGTCGAGCAGCTCGGTGGGCGTCCCACACCAGCGTGCGGATTCGGCATCGGTATCGAGCGCGTGATTTTGCAACTCAAGCAGCAGATGATCGAACCGTCGGACGACCGTCGCCCCGATGTGTTTCTCGCGCAGCTCGGCGACGCCGCGCGACGTAAAGCGTTCATGCTTTTTGAGGAACTTCGAGCGGCGTCGATTCCGGCGACTGCGAATTTTTCGAAAGGCTCACTCAAGGGCCAGCTCGAAATTGCAAATCGTCTCAATGCGAAGTACACCGTGATTCTCGGTCAGAAAGAAGTGATCGATGGTACGATTCTCATCCGCGACATGGAATCTGGCATGCAAGAAATTGTGCTCTACGACAAGGCGGTCGCAGAGATCAAGAAAAAAATCGGACGGACGTAACTTTGTCATCCCGGGCTTGACCCGGGACCCAGAAAAAGACCAAACGATTTCCGTTTGGTCTTTTTTTACGTTCTGGATTCCGGGTCAAGCCCGGAATGACAAAAGGGGGATGGTTGAACGACACGAGGACGCTCTTTCATTGTTAAGGTGCTTCTTCTGTTTGACGCCGCTTAAAAGGTAGGGTACTCTTTTCAGTACGGAGAAATCCGATCCTGATAAAAGAAAGAGAGGTGACACTTGTGGCAGAAGTACGCAGAAAGAAAGGAGAGAGCTTTGAGAGTTTGCTCCGTCGGTTCAGCAGAAAAGTGCAGGACAGCGGCAAGATTCTCCAGGCCAAGAAAATCCGGTATCACAAGCGCCCAAAGAGTAAATCAGCTCAACGCGACGCCGCGCTCCGCAGAGAATATCTTCGCGCAAAGAAGGATTATCTAATTAAGAGCGGCCAGGCGACCGAAGAGGATTTCCGCCCGAAACGTTCGGGACGACGTCCGTCGTAATCCCATCACAACGATGACCACGCGAGAGCGTTTGGAAAATGATTACGGACGAGAGTTCAAGGCGCGCAACGCATCTGCAGTGTCCACACTGCGGATGCTTCGCGCTGCCGTGAAAAACGCAGACATCGAAAAAATGAAAACACTCGAAGACGATGAGGTTGTAGAAGTGATCGGACGCGAAGTAAAAAAACTTCGTGACGCACTCGAGACGTTCGTTGCGGGTGGTCGCGAAGATCTCGCAACGCAAACACGTTTAGAAATCGCAACGATGGAGGCGTATCTCCCCGCGCAACTTTCTGACGACGACCTTCGTGGTATCGTTATGAAAAAAGTTGCGGAGGTTGGTGCACCGTCACCGAAAGATTTCGGTCGCATCATGAACGAAGTGATGAAAGATGCGAAAGGAAGAGCCGAGGGCGCGAAGGTGAGTATGTTGGTAAAAGAAGCGCTCGCAGGACCACCGGGGTAGTCCGGAAGAGAGTTTTTCAGAGGTTCACTAACGATCCATTTCGATCCTCACCCTTCTCCCATGCTTGGAAGGCCAACGGAAAGAAAAGGCGAACGACTGAGGCGGCATACAAAGACCGCAATGATTCTGTTTGCGGTTTTTTTGTTTGTCGGTGTTTTTGCGGCCATTCCAAAAATCACGTTTGCTGCCGCGACAGATATCACCGGACTCCAGTTTGCAACAGCAACAGGACTTTCCACCACCGACGTCCGCACGTATGTTTCGCTGATTATTCGCGCGTTCTTCGGTCTTCTCGGACTCATCGCTGTTGTTCTTATCATGTACGCAGGGTTTTTGTGGATGACTGCGCAGGGAGACGAGGACAAGGTGAAGAAAGCAAAAGGCATTCTTACCAGCGCGGTGATCGGCCTCGTGATCATCATGTCGGCGTACGCGATCGCGTCGTTCATCATCAACGCGCTCACCGGAAACAAGGGTGGGGGCGGGGGATCGTCGGGCAAGAGTTCTCAGAACTTTGTGTTGTACTCCGGTAATCGTGGCACCGAACTCGGCAACGGCCTGATCGAATATCATTATCCTGAACCAGGACAAGTCGAAGTGCCGCGCAACACCAAGATTTCGATTACGTTCAAAAAACCACTGGTGCTTTCGACGGTATTCAAAAATTACGATGACAAAGGAACGTACGACACCGCGGACGACGAAATTTGTACTGCGGCGCCGCCGTGCACGAGCGGAACAAAGGTGACCGCGACCACCGCGCTGCAGTTGAATACGAACAACGTCAAAATTATTACGAACGAAGCGTTAAAAGATGCGGGGACCGGATCGTTTGATGAACAATTTAACAATCGGTATCCGGATTCCGGCGCGCTCGTTGCGACACCACCGACGGCCAAGGCCACTGCGGTGACGCTTCCTTTTAGTGCGCCGCAACGACAGACGCTTGTAATGAAACCTGCGTCACCGATCGGGAGTCCGACTGCGAACCTGAACTACCGTGTTGCGCTGCGTGGCGGCGAATCAGGCATTAAAGTGTGGGAAGAGACGAACGACGCAGCGAAACCAGCGGCAAAAGCGGCGTTTGGAACGATGGCTGCGGACGGTGCCTATTATTGGGGATTCACCACGAACACCACGATCGACAACCAACCACCGCAAATCGTTGCGGTGACGCCAGAAACTGCTGCGGCGAATGGTGCACCGCTCGACCGCAACCAATTATTGCAAATATATTTTAACGAAGCGGTGGATCCGAGCACAGCGAGCGGCATACTCGGTACGGGTGGTGGATTCACCAACGTCGAGGTGCAAGCGCAGTGTTTGCCCGGCACATTCCCGAACGACTGTTCGTTTAACGGGGGCAACATCGGCACGGTGGACGGCACACTCACTCTCGGTAACCGCTACCGCACTGCGGAATTCACACCGAGCAGTGCTTGCGAAGGCATCACCGAGAGTTCGTGCGGCGATACAGTGTACTGCTTGCCAAGGAATGTTCGGTTGACTGTCACGACAAAAGCAGCGACGCTCGATTTCGTCACCAAAACTCCAGAACCGCCGGCGGCGTCGATCGACAACGGCGTTGAAGACATGGTCGGCAACTCGCTTGATGGGAACAACGACGCAGCGGCCGAGGGGCCACAAGCGCCTGCGCAGCCCAGTGGTCGTTCGCTCGCCTTTAACCGCAACATACCGCAGAGCGTACTCGATGATGTGAGCGACACCGCGACGTGGACGTACAGCGTCGGTTCAAATGTGGACCTCACTGTGCCGGCGCTCGTCGCGATCGATCCACCCCCGCCACCACCAGAAGGCGGATTGTATCCTGCCGGTCCATCGAACGTTCCGGTGACGACTGCGGTTACCATGACGTGGAGCAAAATTATGAGTATCGGGTCGATGCGCCCAGGCTCGTTTGATGAAAAAATGGGAGTGTATAACGATCCGTATTCCACACTGGTGTTCCGTTCGCACGAGTGTCAAAAGTTGAACACCGCCCCGTGTGCGCCAGGAAAACAATGTCCTTGCACAGTGCTCGCGGCGCCGGGCTTCTATATAGGAGGACTGTCGACCGACAATCCACCGAATTCCATGCTCGTTCCGAATCCGATGGGTACAGGCAAAGTGACGCGCCTGGCGCTGTTGCATCCCGTCTCTCCATTTTTTTCTGCGAACGATCTCGGTTATACTGAAGAAGACATCGCCGCTGCGCCGGGGAACATCCCGTCGTACTTACCGATCGCGCGTGCGAAGATCAAAGACGTAAAACAAAATTGTTTCTGGCCGAGTCAGTACAAACCGACCGGTGCGGAGTGCGTGCTCGGACCAGGGCAAAATTCTTGTTGCAATCGCAGCGGCATCACGGACGGTATGTTCCTTGGGCAGTGTGCGCCGATCCCTTAGTATGAAAAATCTGCCGAAGATTCCTCACTCGCATCGCTTACGAGCGGCCGCACTCACGGCCGCTGTTGGCGTTTTTGTTGCGCTGCCAGCGTTCGCGCAAGGAACGGGTGCAGATCTCGGTCTCGGATACGCAACGGCGATCGGTCTCGCGTCGGGGGACGTGCGTACGGTCGCTTCGCGTATCATCAGTTATTTCCTCGGCCTGCTCGGCATCGTCACCGTCCTCATCATGTTGTACGCGGGGTTCCTTTGGATGACCTCCGGCGGCAGCGAAGAAAAAGTCCAAACCGCAAAAAAATGGATGGTGAACGGCGTGATCGGTCTCATGATCGTCATGTCAGCCTTTGCGATCACGCAATTTATTTTCCGCGCGATCACCGGTGAGAACGGCGGAGGATCGAGCGCGGGGAGCTGTCCTCCAGGACAAGTGTGCGGTGGAGGGAGTGCAGGTCTCGGTGGTGGCGGACTCGGCGGATTCAAAATTACCGGTATTACGCCGAGCGGTTCGGGTTCTGGCGACAAAGGTTGGCCAAAAAATTACGCGTTTCAAACG
>JAHFIV010000065.1 GCA_023246225.1 bacterium | reverse complement strand
ACACCGAAGAAGACCGGCTCGTTGTTTTCCGTCGTTGATGCGGCTGCGCTTTCACCGGCGGCGAACGCGGAGATGCAGCGTCTCCGTACGCTCTACCTCGGACGTGCGATGAACGGCACGCTCACCATCGAAGAGGAGACGAGCTGGCTCGAGGAAACGCTCGTGGCGTACATTAAAGATGGACTCACGCAAGATCGTGTGCGTGAATCTCTGCGCGGCGTCGTGTTGCGACCGGGCGTCGTTGAGTGTCTCGAGTGGCTCTGGCGCTTCGGTGTACCGGTCGCGATCGTTTCGTACGGCGCGACACCGTTCATCGAAGAGGTGCTCGAACAAAACGGTGCGCGTTCGTACATCGACCGCATTTTTTCCGCGACGATGGAGGTGTCTCCGGAGAGCGCGTGCTTCCACAGCTACGATCGTGCATCGTTTGTGTTACCCGTGGACAAGGGCGGCTGGTCGCGGTGGTTCGCGACTACCCACGGTGTCTTGCACGAGAATTTGATCGCGGTTGGTGACTCCGGTGGCGACAAGCATCTTGGACATCTGAAGGAGCGGCGTCTCGGGATCGCAAAGGACGATGCTGATGCGGCGAAAATGACGCAGTTCATGGGCGAGGTGATCGTCACCGAAGACTTCGCTCCGGTGACAGACTGGCTGCGTCGCACCCTGAACCGCACTTAAAGGCACTACGGGACCCTCTCTCATGACGGGTCCTTTTTGATTTTTTTCATCCTACTTTATCATTCCGATCCCTCTCTTTTTGTCATTCCGGCCCCCTTCTTTGTCATTCCGGGCCGTGACCCGGAATCCAGAAAAATTAAAAAGAGACCAAACGCAGATCACGTTTGGCTTTACGATTCTGGATTCCGGCTCAAGGCCGGAATGACAAAAAAGGTTGGTCGGAATGATAAAAAGTGAGGTCGGAATGACATGTTCCGACTCGGAGGCTGGAATTACAGGAAGAAAAAGTTTTAGGCGGAATAATTGTTATCAAATCTTGACAAAATGGGTGTTTATGCTAGAGTACGCGCAGAATCGGTCTTTGAACGGCAAGTCCAGGTCCTGTCATGGTGACGGGAAAGGGAAGGGCCAACAGCAAAGGACCGTGTCATGAGCAATAAGAAGCGTGTGGTTGCGGATTTGGGACAGTTCGTAAGCATCATCGGTCTGGCCACCGACATCGTGACGAAGCTTGCCCAGGCGGTGCTGGGTAAGGACGGTGGCAACATCGATAGCCTGCGTCGTATCATCAACGAGCCGGAGCTCTGCGACCGGATCGCCGACCTCCTCGTCGCCGGCAATCTCAGGCAGCTGATCAAGGCGTGCAGGCTCGTCTCCGTCGACCCCAGCATCACCGAGGAAAACTTCCCGGTGATCGGTTTGGTCGCGGACGTCTCGAAGATGTTCCTTGTGAGCTTGGAGGATCTCGGTGGTTGCGATACACACACCGACGAGATTGGGGCGGCGATCGACCGGCTCGGCTTCCGTTCAGCGACTCTCGCAGAGCAGCTCGTCTGGGCATCGGTGAAGTGGAACGGCATAGACCTGGTGGCCGCCCTTGGCTCCTCCTGGATAAATGGCGCGTGCCTCGCCGTCCCGTACCTGTCCAGGGATCGTAAGCTGTGCGTGTGTTGGACGGGCACCGGCATCCGTTGGCGTGAGCTCTTTTGGTTCCTCGTCGTTCGTAAGTAACGTCGCTCGCGAGCGACGTTACAAGTAAGCCCTTGCTTACCTGGATCCTTGGTCTTTACTCAGGACCCTGGACTCTCTGCTCCCCGTACCACACTTGTGGTGCGGGGAGTTTGCGTTTTACACCGCGCTACTTTTTTACGTACTTAAAAATAAAATCTTTGTCGTCCACCGACCACCAGCGGTCGGATTCTTTTTTTGCGGTGAGAATAATTCTTTTTGCGTCCCACCAGTAATAGGTGACCACGTAGTACACGGTGTTTGCACCGGTGAGATCCATCGCGTTCGTCGCAACTGCGCGAGATCCAAACGCTGCGTTCATGTCGAGAAAATTTTTGTACAGCGGTCCGCCCGTGGGGATCGGATAAAAGAATATCGGCGCGTCTTTTTTATTTTTTGTTGAAGCAAAATATTTTTTAAAACCGAACTCGTGCACCGCAGCGGCGGAGGTCGATTGATTGGCGAGTACGGCGTAGGGGGTGGAGCCTGCATCGCTTGCGATCAGTTGCACTGCACGCACGTCGTATCCGCTCGTTGACCATCCACGGCTGCTTTCATATTTATCTCGTCGTGGATAGTTGAGATACAGCGACGAGGTCGCAAGCATCGCGACGAGCACCGTTGCACCGATGCGGAGCGGCGCACGATCATGTTCGAGTCGTTCGAATACGGCAGCAGCTGCGATAAGTGCCAGCGGCGCCATGAAAAATAATAGCAGCTCTAAAAGACGGTCGGCATAATTTGCGCGTTCGTACGCGATCAGAAAAGGAAACTGTATCACCGAGCGCATCAAAAAAAAGTTGATAAAAAGAACGAACGCACCAAAGAGAAACGCTACGCCGCGTTTTGTTTTGCGCAGAAGCAGCAGTAATCCTGCTGCACCAGCGAGAGCGATGACGATCGCGCGGATCGTTTTCCAGGCATAGACGAAATCATAGGTCGCGATGAAATGTCGGGCGATGACCGGTGTCGAACCGAGCGCATTCATTGCTGCAGAAGAACTTTCGAGCGCAGTGGTGTCGATCGCGATGTCTGCGTGCGAAATCCATGAGTTCAGCAAAAACATCAGCGGTAACGCGACCGCTCCGAGTATCGTCACGATGCCGAGCGCGGTGACGCGCGCGATGGCCGATGAAGGACGTGTCGTGTTCCATGAAAAAAGTACAAGGAGTGCAGCGAATGCAAGAAGCGGAATGCCTGCGAGGGGATGAATCGCGACGGTCGCAAGCGAGAGAAGGACGATCAGCTCTCGTGGAAACATTCCTTTGATCGCGGGTACTGCACAAAAAACGGTGAGTAAAAAAAGTGCGTCGGCGAATCCTTGTGGTGTCGGCGCGATGAAAGCAGAGAGTGGGAGCGCAAGAAGAAGAGTTGATGCTGCGGCTGCTGACGCGCGAGAAACCTGAAACGTTTTGCGCAGCGCGTAATATGCGCACGGGACGATGAGCGCGAGAGTGATGGGGACGATCATCGTATCGATCTGCGCAACAAAACCACCGAGTAACCGTGCGAGCACAGTGACGAGGACGTAGTGGCCGATGTAATACAACGGTTTCGGTGAGATCATTCCTTGGCTGAAGATGATCTGTTCAGTTGCGCGATGGATGAACGGATCAAATCCGAATCCGATTTTGTACACGATCGTTGCAACAGAAACGGTGAGGACCACAAGCAGTGCGGTGGGAATCAATGAAAGTCGCTCGCTGAGATTGCCATGCGCGACGACCACAGTGGCGAGCACCGCAAGAAAAAAAAGAACGAAAAACATGCGAGGGACGACGTCCCACGGTGAACGTAGCGAACCGTCGGTTGCGGCCGATGCAAGTATCGATGCTCCGTAGATGACGAGTGCGGTCGCAATGCTCGTTGCGATGACGCCGCCGAGAGTTTTCATGACGCGCGTGAGCGTGATCGGCGGCGATTTTTCTTTTGGTGCTGATGTACGGTGTCGCGCGTACGTGCGCATCGCATACACGCTCGTTATCGTTGTGGTGCTGAGAAGCAACACGGCAGTCATCGGGAGATCGAGACGAAAAACGTAGTAGAGTCCGCTGCCAACAAGAATAGTGAGTGCGAGAAATCCAAGCACACCAAAAAACGCTCGCCCAACAAAGCTCTCTTCCGAGAGTAACGCATCACCGAGCACGCTGCCCATTCCCAAAAAAAATGTCAGTGCGAGCGCGCCACGCACCGCAACAGGCAATGGAGCGAAAAGCGCCGCCATGACCATGGCTGTCAGCAAGAGCGGAAAAACGGTATACTTCGCAGGTATTTTTGGGGCGATTTCGCTCATATTTCCGTAGAATTCACCCCTTATTGTAGCATATGGAGAGATTTTCCGAGCACTGGAACAAGAGTATCATCCTTAGTCCTTTCGATCGTCTTTTTCAGGTTATCGTGGAGCCGTTCATTCCAAAAAGCGTTCGACCGAACCACCTCACCGCACTCCGCATCGCGACGATCCCTTTTGTTGCGTATTTTCTGCACGCGGAGCGCTTCGGTATCGCGGGAATCATTTTTCTTTTTGCTGCGCTCACCGACTGGTGGGACGGCGCGCTCGCCAGATCGCGAAGGCAGATCACCGTGTGGGGAATCGCGCATGATCCACTCGCAGATAAACTCCTGATCGGTGCCGCATTATTTTTTATCGTTCTTGAACATGTAAACGCAGTGCTCGGGATCGCGTTACTGATCATCGAAGGAATTTTGATCGTGGTCGGCGTGTACGGCCGCATGAAAAATCTGATAGAGCCAGCGAATACGTGGGGGAAAATAAAAATGGTTGCAGAGGTGATCGGTGTTCTGTTGCTTTTGCTCGCACTTTGGTTGAAAATCGACTTGTTCATCGATTTTTCTACAGGAACGCTCGCCTTTGCACTCGTCGCTGCGCTCGTGAGTATCTATTCACGCATTAAATAGAAATTGAGAAATGTCTGATCGTGTGCAGAAAATTCTTTTCATCATTTCTGCAGCGCTGCTCGCTGGCGGATTTTTTGTACTGTACGCGTTTCTTCCTTTGACCGGGCCGCGTATCGCCGCTTCTCCAGATGAAAACGCAAATGCATATTTTACGCGGATGTTCGCGACAACAGGAACACTGTGGCAGGAAGATGTACGCAATCTTTCGGTGTCAGAGATGGTGCATCCGAGGAGCACGCGAGTGATCGGCGGCGTAGTGGTCCCTGGCAGTTTCCTTGGTTTACCGGTGGTCTTCGGAAGTATCGCGACGCTTTTAGGAACCGTGGTGATCCCGTACCTCACTCCTTTTTTTGCTTTGCTCGCTGTCGCTGCGTGGCTCGGACTCATCGCGCATTTTTTTGGGAAGAAAATCGGTCTCATCGCAGCGTTACTGATCGCAGTACAGCCGGTGTGGTGGTATGAAACCGCCCGCACGCTTGCCCCAAACGT
>JAHFIV010000064.1 GCA_023246225.1 bacterium | reverse complement strand
GTACGACGCTCGTTTGAAGTTGAAGGGATTGAGGTGCTACAGGTGATGAACATCACCGACGTGGGGCATATGCTCGCGGATGCCGATGAAGGTGAAGACAAAATGGAGGTTGCTGCCACAAAGGCGGGGAAGACCCCGCAAGAAGTGGCACAATTTTATACAGAAGCTTTTTTTAAAGACATGGAACGGCTCGGTATTCGCCGAGCGCATGTGTACCCGAAAGCGAGCGAGCATGTGCCAGAGATGATCGCGCTTATCGAGCAGTTGCTTGCGAAGGGCTGTGCGTACAAAATAGAAACGGACGGAGGAGTGAACGTGTATTTTGATGTTGCGGCGTTTCCTTCTTACGGCAAACTTTCAGGAAACATTCTTGAAAATCTTGATCCTGGTGCGCGTGTAGAGGTGCGTACGGAAAAAAAACATCCTGCAGATTTTGCGTTGTGGATTCATAATCCGAATCATGTGATGCAATGGGAAGCGCCGTGGGGAAAAGGATATCCCGGATGGCACATAGAATGCTCGGCGATGGCGATGAAGTATCTCGGCACAACGATCGACATTCACACCGGTGGCGAAGACAACAAGTTTCCGCACCATGAATGTGAAATCGCGCAATCGGAATGCGCGACAGGTCGACCGTTCGTTCGCACGTGGCTGCATGTGACGCACCTGCTTGTTGATGGTGAAAAAATGTCAAAATCAAAACGGAATTTTTTTACGCTCGATGATTTGGTCGCAAAAGGATTTTCTCCACGTGAAGTGCGGTATGTGCTGCTCACCTCACATTATCGCCAGGCGTTTAATTTTACGATGCAAGGTCTTCGTGGCGCACGCGCCGCGCTCGAACGACTCGATACGCTCGCGGGTGCGGTGCGCCAAGCGACACCGAAACTCGCCGGTCGCTCTACGGTCGTTGCAAAGACTGCAATGAAAACGTTTACTGCAGCCGTCAAGGATGATCTCAATGTTGCAGAAGCGCTCGCGTGCGTGTTCGAATTTGTTCGTGTGACAAACGAGCGACTCGCGAGCGGTGTATTCACGAGTGCGGAACGTGAAGCGGCGACACAATTTTTACAACACGTCGGCACGGTGTTCGGATTCACTTTTGGTCACGCCGCAGAAGACAATGAAATTCCCCAGAGTATTCTCGCGCTCATAGAGAAGCGTGACGAGGCGCGAAACGAAAAACGGTTCGCTGAGGCGGACCGGATTCGAGACGAACTCAAAGAGAAAGGTTTTTTGGTGGAGGACACTCCTGAAGGGCGACGGGTGAAGAGAGTGTGAAATTTGTCATTCCAGCCCATCTTCTTTGTCATTCCGGGCCGTGACCCGGAATCCAGCCCCCTCTCTTTGTCATTCCGGCCTCCGAGCCGGAATCTAGAATCGTAAAAAAAGACCAAACGAAATCCGTTTGGTCTTTTTATTTTCTGGATTCCGGGTCACGGCCCGGAATGACAAAAAAAGGGGGGCACTGAATGACAGAGAGGTGGGCCGGAATGACAAGGAGAGGCAGATGTTAAAGCCACTTTTTTGCTTTGAGGAGCAGAACGAGTGCAACCATCGTTCCGAAGATGATGCCGATCATGATCCAAAAATCATTCGGCATGCCGACGAACGGCATGTGCTCGGCTCGCATCGCAAAAATTGCAGCGACGAGTGTCATTGGAAAAATAATAAAGGCGAGCGCGGTGAGAGTTTTGATCTCCTCTCCGGTATGATGTGAGATTAAAGAAAGATGCGAGTCGTACAGCGCATCGACCGTGTCCTTGTCGTTATTCAAGAAATCTCGCATTTCGCGCCCGTGTGCTCGGATGTCATCGTACTCTGATCGTAGTGCCTCAACAGAAAAAAGTTTTTCGCCGCGTGTGAGAAGACGTTCGATCGTTGCGTCATGACCCTGCATCGTTTTGCGGAAGGTGAGAATGTTTGATCGCACTCGAAGAATTTCACGAACAAGTTCCCCACTTGTGTTATGAAATAATTTTCCCTCAAGAGAAAGCAAATCATTGGAAATCATCGTGATCATCGGAAAACAGGAAACAGTGAGACCGTGCACAACATCGTGAGCCAGACGAAGTGGATCGGTAGTTGAACGCAGCATGCAGTGCCCGCTATCATCCTCACATTCACCAATCAGCTCTGCGATGGCGCTGTGCGTGCCCGCATGACTCGTTATCAAAAAATTTTTTCCAATAAAAAAGTCCACTTCATATTGGTGGACCGCGCGGCGTTTTTGGTCGTACACGGGGAACAGCAACACCATGAAAAGATATGTGGTGCGTGCGAGAAGCTTCGGTCGTTGAAACGGCGGCAAACAATCCTGCAGGTCGATATCCAGCAAAAAAGGATATCGTTTTTTTAATCGCGCAAGCGACTCCTGGGTTGGATTTTCTACGTTAATCCACGTGACCGCCCCCTTCCCCAACGTTTTTCGTTTGAGGTTTTTCTTTCCCGGCATAGTACGCTTAAAAGCATACCATTTTTTATGCGCGTCGGCCATCCGCGACAGTGTTTGTTCGGGAGTCTGTGGCGTGATATACTTTTGTGCGTACTATGTCTGAAATTACTCGAGAGGTCCCGGTTAGTGAACCTGAACGCCCGAACGAAACAGAACCAGTGAAAGAGGTCGAATCTTCGGCGGTAGAACAACCCGTTGCGCCTGTAGAAAAACCGGTGTCTACAGAACCGGCGCCGCAAGTGTCGATCACCGCCACTGCGCCGCTCATCCCGACGGTAAAAGATGCCACTCTGATTAAAGTGGAACGTGTACTCGAGGACAACTTGAGTGATATTTATTTTGAACTTCCTCCGCCGGCGCGGGCGGCGTTCAAAGCGGAGGGTGAGAAAACCGCGTCGCTGATTCGGACATTAATTGATACCTCAAAATTCACCGCAAAAACGGTACTCGATCTCGTTCGTAAATGGCTGAAGCTTATTCCGCATGTCAACAAATATTTTCTCCAGCAAGAAAGTAAAATAAAAACCGACCGTATTATGGCGCTGGCGGAGAAACAAAAAAATGACATGTAATTAGTTAGCGCTTATCGCAATGCCGCTCGCATTACTCCAATTTACGTCTGCTGCCCCCGTCGACACATCGTTGTTCGGTTCCTTCGTGTCTAATGAGATGATGGTATGGGGTATCGTGGCCGCAATTTTTGTGGCAGCGATCGCAATTGCGCTGCACATCGTGCGAGCGGTGCTGCGAAAAAAACACCAGACAAGCGTGACGTTCAAAAGTGTCGTTCTTCTCATCACTGTGCCGAAAGAGCAGTCAGAGAAAGGTGATGCGGGACAGCGAGAGAAGGCGCTCTCAGAAATTCAAGAGCAGATCGCGGTGATCGAGAACGTATTTTCAAGCGTCGGTGGGCTCAAGGCAGAGCGGGGATTCAAAGCGTGGTTTCTCGGTCGCGAGGATCATCTCTCTTTTGAAATCGTTGCACAGCACGGACTGGTTTCTTTTTATACCGCAGTGCCGGCGTATTTGAGAGAATTTATTGAGCAACAAATCCAAGCACAGTACCCGCATGCGCAGATCGAAGAGGTGCCAGACTACGATTTATTTTCGCCACAAGGGGCCTCGGTCGGTACGAGCGTGGTGTGTAAACGCAGCCACTATTTTCCTTTGAAGACGTTCAAGAAGATGGAGACCGATCCGCTGAACGCGCTCACAAATGCGCTTGCAAAGGTTGATAAAGAAGACGGCGCGGCGATTCAGATTATTGTGCGGTCTGCCCGTAGCGACTGGCGAAAATCAGGATTGCATATTGTAAAGAAAATGCATGAAGGTAAGACGTTGAAAGAAGCGATCGCGAGCAAGACGTTCCTCGGGAGTTTGGGATCGTTCACGAAGACGTTGTCGTCAAAAAAAGAAGAAGAACCAAAAAAAGAACATCGGATGTCGTCGCAAGAAGAGGAGATGGTGAAGGCGATCGATGAAAAAAGTTCGAAGTTCGGTTTAGATGTGTCGATCCGTATTATCGCATCAGCAAAAGATCGCGCGCGTGCGAACATGTATCTCAACAATATCTTTAATGCGTTTGCGCAGTACGCCATTCCGCAGTTTGGCAACTCATTCAAGAAAGGAAGCAGTTCGACGAACGCCGTCATGCAACAGTTTATTTTCCGCGAGTTTCAAGAGAAACAAAAAATGGTGATGAGTGGTGAGGAGCTTAGTAGCATCTTTCATCTCCCGCTTTCTTCAACAGAAACCCCGAATATTCGTTGGCTCACGTCGCGTAAATCCGCACCTCCACCGAATCTTCCTAAAGATGGTCTTCACTTAGGATATGTGGAGTATCGTGGAGACAAGACGGAAGTGTTCATGAAAAAAGATGATCGGTTTCGTCACATGTACCTCATTGGAAAATCCGGTGCGGGTAAATCGGAATACATCGCAACGATGGTGGTGCAAGATATTTTAAACGGTGACGGCGTGTGTGTGATCGATCCACACGGTGATCTCGTGGAAACCATTCTCGGTTGTATTCCAAAAGAACGTGCGGACGATGTAATTATTTTTGACCCATCTGATCTTGAACGACCGGTTGCGCTCAACATGGTTGAGGCACCGAACGAAGAGATGAAAGATTTCGTGTGCGGTGAAATGGTCGCTATTTTTTACAAATTGTTCGGTGCAGAGATGATCGGCCCGATGTTTGAACACCAGATGCGCAACTACATGCTCACACTGATGTCTGATAGGGAAAATCCCGGTACAATCGCAGAAATTCCTCGTCTTATCTCTGATCCGGATTTTCAGAAAGTATGGCGTGCGAAGGTGAAAGATCCGGTCGTGCGATCGTTTTGGGAAAATGAAATGGATAAAACATCTGATTTCCATAAATCAGAGATGCTTGGGTATCTCATTTCGAAGGTCGGTCGCTTCGTAGAGAACACGATGATGCGAAATATCATCGGTCAACAGCGGTCGGCGTTCGATTTTTCGGAGATCATGAACAAGCAGAAGATTTTTCTTGTGAACCTTTCGAAAGGAAAGATTGGGGACATCAACGCGAACCTTCTCGGTTTGATTATCGTTACCAAATTACAAATGGCAGCGATGGGTCGCGCGTTTATTACTGATAAAAATCTCCGCAAAGATTTTTTCCTCTACATCGACGAGTTTCAAAACTTCATCACTCCATCGATCGCGACGATTCTTTCTGAGGCGCGTAAATATCGCCTCGGTCTTATCATTGCGCACCAATACATGGGACAACTTTCTCCAAAAGGTGATACGGAGATTCGTGATGCTGTTCTCGGCAACGTCGGTACGATGATGATCGGTCGCATCGGCATCGAGGATGGAGAAGTACTGGAGA
>JAHFIV010000014.1 GCA_023246225.1 bacterium | reverse complement strand
ACCAGGGATCGTATCTGGTCCATCGTTTTCACTGAGTGAAAATGGCGGATCAACGGCGATCGCTTGAGGATGCGTTATGTTTTTATGATGAAAGATCTTGCGAAGCTCGAAGCGGCGATCGGATACGTCTTCAAGAACAAGGACATTCTTACCCAAGCGGTGGTGCATCGTTCATATCTCAACGAGCATCCATCTTTTCCGATGGGACATAACGAGCGTTTGGAATTTTTGGGTGATGCGGTGCTCGAGCTCGTCGTGACCGAACATCTGTACTGCAATTATCCGAATCCGGAAGGCGAGCTCACCAACTGGCGCGCCGCATTGGTGAACGCGCGCATGCTTGCAGATGTCGCCCGAACGATCGACATCGAATCGACGTTGTATCTTTCCCACGGCGAAGCGAAGGACGGGGGAAGCAAAGCACGCATGTATATTCTTGCGAACGCATTTGAAGCGCTCATCGGTGCATTGTATATGGATGACGGCATGAACGCGGCGAAACCGTTCATCGACACATTTGTGTTATCACGTTTGCCGCACGTACTCGAACACAAATTGTACCTCGATCCAAAAAGTCGATTTCAAGAGAGCGCGCAGGAAACCGCGGGTGTGACACCGACCTATCGCGTGCTCGATGAGAACGGTCCTGATCACGCCAAACAATTTACCGTCGGCGTTTTTCTCGACGAAGAACTTGTAGCAACTGGCGTGGGAACATCAAAACAAGAAGCGCAGGTGGATGCGGCGGAGAAGGGACTCACTGCAAAAAAATGGTAGACTGCGTCATTTATTGATAATGTCTGCCCCATGCGTCCGTGGTGAAATGGATATCACGGCAGCCTTCGAAGCTGCTTTTGGGGGTTCGAATCCCTCCGGGCGCACCACAAAAATGCTCCGCTTTACGCGGAGCATTTTTGTCGCCCGGAGGGATTCGAACGGGCAGCAGCGAGGCCGTGCCCTCCGTCGAGAGGGCACGTGACGAGAGTCGACAGAGCGAATGTCTTCGCTCTGTCGCTGCCCAGGGCAACGACGCCGCGCATTCGGCGCGGCTAGGCGGAAATCCCTCCGGGCGCACCACGTAAAAACGGCAGCTTGTCTGCCGTTTTTACGTGAGTCGCGTGGAAAATTGCAAGGCAATTTTCTTTACGCGACCACGAGCATACTCGGCTGCCGTTCACGCCTGCCACGTTCTACGTGGTGGCAGGCCAAGAGCCACGCTGATCACCCACCTCTGTCATTCCGGGTCACGGCACGTCGGTCGCGACCGACGTGCCGTGACCCGGAATCCAGAATCGTAAGCCAAACGTGCTACACATTTGGTCTTTTAATTTTTCTAGATTCCGGCTCGGAGGCCGGAATGACAGAGGGCGGGGTCGGAATGACAATATTAAAGATGACCGGGATGACATAAATAAATGCGCTATCTCACGACAAATCCAATGGGAGTTATACGGTTTGAAGGGTGACATGTGTGTGATATAGTTTCATAAAGATACATTTATATATTTTATGAATCGAAAAACGCTTCTCAGCATCGCTGTTTTTGCCGTAGTCCTCGTTGGTGCAGTGTTGTATTTTAAATCAGTACCGAGGAGTAAGCAGTCGACTGCAAATACATCCACCACGGAGACTTCAGATTGGAAAACATACACTAACAAAGAATACGGATTTCAACTCACGCTTACTGATGCATGGAAAGGGTATCGTGTGAGAAAAGAGATCGATCCTAATGGAATCACGATTTTAGAGTTTGAAGTTCCTATCAAAGATAAGGAGTACGGCACGGGTACGGGTTTCGCGCCGCCGTTTCTTATGGCGGTTTATGCAAAAAATCAGTGGGGAATGGTCCCGAAAGAGGGCGAACCGGGAGGTAATGACCGTATGAGTAAGAGCGATACATATATTTTTACATTTAGTGGTGGATGGACGGATACTCCTCCCGAGGAGTTAAAGAATGTTGATTTTCATATCGCTGATTTAATGACATCTTTTAAGCTTCTTCCGTGAGATTGTGATAAAAAAGACCGGTCGAGCATGGCTCGACCGGTTTTGTTATCGCATTACTGCGTGTCAGCGCAGCAGCGGAAGCCCTGCACATCGCTCGCGAAGCCGGGGCCGTGCGCCTCTGTTGCGGGGCGACAGCGGTTTCTGACTTTGCCGAGCATGTGTCCGCCCTTGAGCGCAGAGATGTAGGGCTCGTGCACCATCGTTGCTCGGGCATTCGTGACGTTTCGCGCCCACTCGTCGACGTTGCCCGTCATGTCGTACACACCGAACGGCGAGATACACGTCGCTCGCGCGCCGGTCAGCTCGATGTCGCTTCGATGTGTGCGCTCGATGTTGCACATCGCCTTGTCGCGCTTCCATCCGTACGGATAAGGAAGCCGTTCATTCCCTTCGCATGCGAGCGTCCACTCGTCGTCGTTGCACAGGCGTTTGTTTTGCGCCTTGCATAGGTTGTTTGCTTCGAGCCAGGTGACGTACACGCGTGGACGCACACCGACAGCGTTCGGGTACTCGTAGGTGTCGATGCAGAAGTGCATCTGACGCGTCGTGCTTTTGCACACTGCATGACCGACGACGTACTGTTCGCAATACAGTACACCGACCGCGCCTTTCGGGAACGTCGCCCACGGTGCGTTGATATCGGGATACCCCGCGAGACAGAGATGCTCGACGTTTGCGCAGTAATCACCAGCGACCTCTTTCATGCCAGCGGCGCATGAAGTTGGTGCGGCCGATGTTGTGGCGACTTCCTTCACAGTGATCAGCGGTGCATCCGTCGCTTCTGTTGCCGCCGCTTTGTCTGGCAACGTTTGTGTCGGATTCGGATGGTTGCAGGCGGCGGCGAGGAGCGCAGCGCAGAACACGATGATGAACAGGAATAAGGTGCGTTGAGACACGGTTGCCTTCCTTTCGGGGATCGAGAAAGATCGATATGATTATCTCGAACCAAAAATGAAGTTTTGTCAAGGGAACCTCTGGAAAACTATGTTCCGGAGCAGGAAACGAGATATTTTTTCTGCACGGTTCGATGACGCGCCGCAAACGATATAGCTATATCGTTGAGGACGCGGCGTCGGAGCGTGCGGGAAAAATAGCCGTTTCCTGCCGGAAGAGAGTTTTTTAGAGGTTCCCAAGTGTAGTCGAGCTCAAATCGGCTTTACAAAAAGAAGTTGCGATGGTATACGTTAGGAGTTTCAACCTCACTTTATCATGGGTCGGTAGCTCAGCTGGTAGAGCAAGCGCCTCTTAAGCGCTTGGCCCTGGGTTCAAATCCCAGCCGACCCACCAAAAGAATGGGCCTCATCCTAAAGGGATGGGGCCCTTTCTTTTATTCCGGGTCGGCTGGGATTTGAAGGGTACTCTGTAAGGTGCCTTGAATGGCACCTTACAGAGACCCGGGCTCCGAAGGAGACGCGAGGCTTGGGGCAGGGGCCCCAAGACCCGAGCGTCGGATGAGGAGAAATCCCAGCCGACACGCGTCAGAGTGTCTGTGAGACGGCGAGGCTCCGCCACGCTAGCCACGGTCGATGCCGTACGCTACCATGCCAGCAGCAAGTACGATGCTTGCTCGTAAGGAGGAGAACATGACCACAAACGAGTCCTTGTGCGCCGCTCAGGCGAGATCTACCGTTCTGGTCCGCTTGGTGTCATTGACGAAGGTGTCGCTGTGAAGTCCAGCCGGACGAGTGATTGGTCCTCCATTGGGTTAGCCGCTGCGGTGGCGCTGATCGCGGGATTTGCCGCGAGCGTGGTGCCCTTCGGTCCGGCGGTCGCGAGTTTTTTCCTCGCGATCATGACGGTATCCATCTGCGTGGGAGCCCTGAAGCTCATGCATCTCGTACGGAGGCTGCGCCCATGAAGCGCGCAACCACGACCAAGGCGGTCACGTGGAAGGCTTGGGCGGGCTGGTGGTTCGTGGCGGCAGTTGTCTCCGGCGGCATCGCAATAGCCATAACCACGTGGGCTCCAAGTCAGCTCTGGTTGTGGACGCCGTGCGTTGGTCTCATGATGTTCGGGTTGACGGTTTCGGGGATCACGTTGGTCAGCCAAATCTGATAGCATGCGGTCGTTATGAGGATCGTCGGCGCGCTCCAGTCATGTGTCCGGGCCGCGGCCAGCACAGATATCATCGCAAGAATCGAATACAAACAAGGCGCGGATGGCCGTTACCATTCCTGCGTCATTCTCACGAAGCGGTAACCCCATGGTATGGCCTGGCGATCTTTGATCCCGGGCCTTTCTTTTTGCGTCAATTGACCTGTGGTACACTATAAAAGTATGGATATTGAGGAGCAGGCACCACCAAAAAAGAAACGCGCTCCACGCCGAAAGGCTGCGGAGAAACTTGCGGCACCCGAAATGCCTGCAGAAGTGGTGGTTGATGAAAAAGATGACGAGCAGCGTCGCTCGATCGCCACAATTTTGAGTCGAACCGAACGTTTGCATCGCGGTCAAGCAGATCACAGTCTTTCATCGTTTGTGCGACCACAAGCAACACCAAAAGATTTTTTTCTCGCAGTTTTTGTTTTTCTTCTTTTTGCTGTTGCGTCTACCGGCATCATGATGTTTATACGAAAAAATGGCGCGCCAAATTTTTCTGGATTCATTTCTGGTTTGAGTAGCAAGAAGGAATCTGTTGCAGCAGTGTCCGTTCCCGAGACACCATCTGCGCCAACCACTCCTGCAAATGTGAGCGTGGTGTTCGTTGTGACGAGTGCGGCAAAAAAAGATGATACCGGTTCACCCCTCACCTCGCGCATCATCGAAACAGATGTGAAAGAAACCACATCGTTTCCCGCAACAGGAGAAGGGGCTTCTACCACAGCGAAGTCTTCTGGCAAGGCGACCATCGTCAATACTACGTCGCGGCCGTACACGTTTGTGAAAACCACACGACTTCTTTCGAAGAGTGGCGTACTTTTTCGCATGACAACGACCACGTCGATTCCTGCGAAAGGATCTGTTGTTGTAGAAGTGGTGGCGGATCAACCGGGAGCGAAGGGGGATATCGGACCCACAACGTTCACTGTTCCAGGGCTTGCACTGGCGGTGCAAAAAGATGTTTTTGCAAAGAGTGATGCAGCGATGACTGGTGGTGACGGAAAAGCAAAGTCGGTCACCGAAGATGACATCGCAAAAGCAAAGACCGCGCTTGTTGAGAAAGCAAAGAAAGAAGCAGATGCAAATTTTGCATCGATCGCGAGCGATGGAGAGAAGCTGGTTCCGGACCTCGTTACCGCGAGCGAGCTCTCGTTCACTGCGCC
Source organism: bacterium (assembly GCA_023246225.1). Classification (GTDB taxonomy): domain Bacteria; phylum Patescibacteriota; class Patescibacteriia; order SG8-24; family SG8-24; genus JAHFIV01. The sequence goes on along the minus strand of JAHFIV010000014.1, from coordinate 18,466 downwards.
GAAACCTGGTACGCAAGGCGCGACTTTTTCACCGACACTTTCGTTGCGATTCCGCGCGCTCCTCGTTCCGGAGAAAGCGGTACTCCCGCTTTTGTCGACCGCAATGACAACCGCGATACCTGCAGGCACGTCCGCTGCCGATTACTCACTAGGGTCTGTGCTCTACACCGTGCAAGCGTACGACACAACGAAAGAGCGCGCGGAGATTCGCGCAGAGGCACCACTTATTGGCGGAAAATAAATTGGATTTTGAGAGAGTTTTTTTAGGTTGTAATTTTTTCTTGCCGGGACCGCATTCGCCGTGTACCTTTCAGGGTAGTGAACCCCTGACAACTTTCTCTTCCGACTCGTCTGCCGCTGATTTTACGTCTCAAACGGTTTCAGACGCACTCGAAGTAGCTCTGCTACTCCTTCGGCGCCTGCTCCCATTTGAGACGAAAAATCCTCAGGCAGCCGATCGGTAAAGAGAAAGTCGCCAGGGGTCCAGTATGCGCTATTCACAGCTTTTCACTAAAACAAGTAAAACCGTTCCGAGCGATGCTGAATCAGTGAACGCACGTCTGCTTACACAGGCCGGATTTGTCGATCAGGTGATGGCCGGTGTGTACAGTTGGTTGCCGCTCGGTCTCAGAACGCTTCGCAAAGTTGAAACGATCGTTCGCGAAGAAATGAATCGTCTCGGTGGTCAGGAACTTTTACTCACCGCGCTCCAGCCAAAAGAAAATTGGATGAAGACCGAACGGTGGGATTCTGTCGATGTGCTGTTTAAAATTCCGAGTCAGACCGGTAAAGAGTACGCCCTCGGACCGACCGCAGAAGACATTGTGACGCCGCTCGTGCAATCATTTGTGCGGTCATACAAAGATTTGCCTCTCGCGGTGTATCAGATTCAGACAAAGTTTCGCGACGAACTCCGTGCGAAGAGCGGCGTGCTTCGTGGTCGCGAGTTTTTGATGAAGGACATGTATTCGTTTCACACCAGTCGTGAAGATTTTGAAGCGTTTTACGAAAAAGCAAAGATTGCGTACCTCGCCACATTTGCACGTTGCGGACTTAACGCAAAAGTCACTGAATCTTCTGGTGGCGCGTTTAGCAAAAAGATTTCACATGAGTTTCAGGTAGAGACTCCTGCGGGCGAGGACGCGCTCGTGTTATGTCGGGGGTGTTCGTTCGCGCAAAATACGGAGATCGCAACGACAAAAGAGGGTGACGCGTGTCCGACATGTGGTGCCGTACTCGTTGCGTCCAAGGGGATCGAAGTAGGAAACATTTTTGATCTCAGTGATCGATTCACAAAAGCGTTTGGATTTTCGGTTGCCGGTCCGGATGGAGAGAAGCAAGAAATTTTTATGGGATGTTACGGTATCGGGCTCACTCGTTTAGTCGGTGCGATCGTTGAAGCGTCGCACGACGAGCGAGGGATTGTGTGGCCAAAAACCGTTGCGCCGTTTCAGGTGCATCTCATCTCGCTCTCTTCAAAAGATTCCGCGCTCACTGCAGATATTCTTGCAAAAGCCGATGCGCTTGACCGTACGCTCGCTGCGGTTGGAATCGAAACGTTGCACGATGATCGCGCAGATGTTCGTGCTGGTGAGAAATTTGCCGATGCAGATTTGATCGGCGCGCCACTTCGTCTCGTTATCTCTGAGAAGTCGCTCGCAGCCGGTGGAGTTGAATGGAAGGAGCGTTCGGGGACGGACGCCAAGTCTGTTGGCATGGATGCCGTTGTCGATGAGGTAAAAACTTTTTTGGCGTGACCCACTTTGTCATTCCAGACCCCCCTCTGTCATTCCAACCCCGGACCTGATCCGGGGCGGAATCCAGTCATTTGTCTGTCATTCCGGGCCGTGACCCGGAATCCAGAACGTAAAAAAGGCCAAACGTGCAAAGTAAAAGCCGAACAGCGTATGTTCGGCTTTTACTAGATTCCGGCTCAAGGCCGGAATGACAGAGGGGGGTCTGGAATGACAAAGTGGGTGGGCCGGAATGACAGAACGGATTACTTTTTTTTCAAAGCGTCTTTCAACCCTTTGCCTGCTTTGAACTTCGGTACGATCACTGGCGGAATTTTAATTTTTTCTTTCGGATTCTGCGGGTTCACTCCCATGCGACCGGCACGCTGTTTTGCGGAAAAGTTTCCGAAGCCTGCAATCGTTACTTCACCACCGGCTTTGAGCGTATCCATCACCATGGCGGTGAACGCTCCGATAGTATCTTCGGCTTGTTTTTTTGTAATGCCGACTTTTTCGGCGAGTTTTGAAACGAGTTCCGCTTTGTTCATACGAACGCATTCGCGTGAATTATTTAAATTTCGACGATGTGTTCAAGATGTTGTATCGCCGTGGCTCCGTCAGCGCCTGTAGTAACGACGATTGCGTTCACGACCGCTTCTCCTGAGTCAGGAATTTCATGTCTCACGGGGAGTTGTGTCATGAAATTTTTGATGATCGCTTCTCTTTGTACACCGATCACACCGTTGCGATACCCGCTCATGCCGATATCGGTGATGTATGCTGTTCCTCCCGGCAGCACGCGGTCATCTCGTGTTGGCACATGGGAATGCGTCCCCCAAACCGCTGACGCTCTGCCAGCAGCGTGCCAGCCGAACGCTGTTTTTTCTGAAGTGGCATCGCCATGAAAATCGACAAGCACCACTGAGGGTTTCGCATGCGCATGTGCGGCGAGCGTTTCATCAAAAATTCTGAAAGGATCGTCGGAGAGCACTCTACTGAACACCCGTCCGAGCAAGTTTATCACAAGCACATTTTTGCTGCCAACGGTGAGCAATTTTGACCCTGCGCCGGGTATACCCACGGGGTAATTTGCAGGGCGAATCAGTTTGTCTGCGAGTCGCGCATCAGAGAACACATCGAACACTTCTTTTTTGTCCCACACGTGATTGCCGGAGGTAAAAAAATCAACACCGTTCCCAAGCATTTCATGGAGCGTTTCTGGGGTCACTCCTTTTCCTCCTGCAAGATTTTCTGCGTTTGCGATCACCAGATCGATATTGTGTGCGCTGCGCAAACCAGGCAGTACACGCAGTACTGCCTCACGTCCAATTTTACTTACAATGTCCCCGAAGACTAAGATTTTCATTTGTGGAGGTTAAAAGGTCTTAAGAAGTGTAAAGATTAAAAAACCGTTCGAACCTTTTAACCTCTTAACCCTTACACCTTCGAACCTTCTTGCTTACCTCGCGTACTCAGTGACGCGCGTTTCTCGGATGACGTTCACCCGAATTTCTCCTGGATATTTCAATTCGGATTCGATTTTCTTTGCGATGTCTTTTGCGAGACGGAACGCGGCGAAATCGTCGATCATTTTCGGTTCGACGAACACGCGCACCTCACGGCCCGCTTGAATTGCATACACTTTCTCGATGCCTGGGAACGACGCGGCGGTTTTTTCGAGTTCCTCAAGACGCTGCACGTACAGTTCATACGTATCCTTGCGTGCACCAGGCCGCGCGCCAGAGATTGCATCTGCGGCTTTGACGAGAATCGCCTCGAGTGTTTTCGGCTTGTCTTCGTGGTGACCGATCGATTGATAACAAATCTCCTCCGGCAATCCGAATTTTTTCATGATGTTGTAGCCGATCTCCGGATGCGCGCCTTGCACATCGTGGTCGACCGCCTTGCCGATGTCGTGCAAAATACCACCTTTCTTACATACTGCGACGTCCGCACCGAGATCTTGCGCGAGGAGCGCCGCGATGTTCGCAACCTCGATAGAGTGGCGGAGCACGTTCTGGCCGTAGCTCGTACGATATTTGAGACGACCGAGAATTTGTACCAGTTTCGGATCGATCGATTGTACCGGAATGCCGAGCTCGTACAGTGCGTCTTCGCCTGCCTTTTTAATATCCACTGCGAGATCGCGCTTCGCTTCCTCAACCGCTTCTTCGATGCGGCCCGGATGAATGCGTCCATCTTCGAGCAATTTTTGCAGCGCAATGCGTGCGACTTGGCGACGGATAGGGGAGAAGCCCGAAATAGTGATCACCCCCGGTGTGTCATCAACGATAATTTCGCAGCCGGTCATGTGCTCGACCGCTTTGATGTTGCGTCCCTCTTTGCCGATGATGCGCCCTTTCATGTCGTCGCTCGGGAGCGGCACGTTGGTCGTCGTCGTTTCTACCGCGTGCGACGACGCGATGCGCTGAATCACCACAGAAAGTTTCGCGCGTGCAGCCTTTTCGATTTCATCAGAGTTCGTCCGTTCAATTTTTCGCAGACGACTCATGAGTTCGTCTCCTGCAGTTTCCTCGAGTTCTTTCATCAGCACTTCTTTCGCCTCGTCGGTGGTGAGTTTTGCAACCGCTTCAAGTTTTTTCACTTGCTCCTCTTTTTGTTTCGAGAGTTCGATGCGTAGATCTTCGACTTTGGTGTTTTTTTCAAACAAGTCCTCCTGCTTGCGCTGAAGTTCTTTCATGCGATTCGCGAGATCAACCTCGATCGTCTGCAATTTTTGCTGAATCACTCGCAGTTCTTTGCGACGATTTTCGTCTTCTGTCTTCGAGTCCTCGATCATCTTGAGCGACTTCTGCGTCGCCTCGAGTACCAATTTTTGCCCTTTGCCCTCGGCGTCCATCAGCGCTTGCTGCGCTTTCGTTTCAGCCTCTTTCACCATTCTTTCCGCGTTCGCCTCCGCCGAATCGATATTTTTTTGCGCCAGCTGTTTTCTTGCGGCGTAGCCGGCAGCAACGCCGACACTTGCACCCACGAGTAGCGCTATGAGCGCGTAGACGTATTGGGAATCCATAAAATAACCTCATCAATCCTGCGGGGCTGGATTCGTCCGTATAACGTTGTTCGCTTCCTCAATACACAAGAAACCGCCAACCGCTTTATGCGGTTACGGTGTCATTTGTGGAGTTGTTTCGAGCGATATCCGGCTGCGTGCGGTAACGGGGATGATATGCGTGCCGGGTGTTTCGAAGATAAAGCGAATGTGTCATACCGTTTCGGGGACTACTGCAACAGCGTGTGTCCCATTCCGAATCCTCTCTCAACAGGGGTGAATTTAACTCTATGTTCAGCGTATCATTAATGATCGGGAGAATCAAGGTGCGGTGTGATCAGAAACGACTGCCAGTTGTCGCTGGTGAGGTCGTCGAGTTTTTTTGCGTCCTTCACTCGTAGTTCTCCGATCGCTGTGCGACGGAGCGTTTCGAGATACGCGCCAACGCCGAGCGCAGCACCGATGTCGTTCGCGAGTGTGCGGACGTAGGTGCCGGTTGTGCAGCGCACCATAAAAGAAAAATGTGGTGGTGTGTAGGAAGTGAGCGCAAGTTCGTGGATGGTGATGTGCGCAGGTTTGCGCGCAACCTCCAGACCTTTTCGCGCAAGTTCATACAATTTTTTTCCACCGATTTTTTTTGCAGAATACATCGGTGGTATCTGTTCGAGCGCTCCAGTAAATTTCGTGAGCGTTTCTTGCAGTGCGTTTTTTGATGGCCATGTCGGCGAAGGCAGGAGAATGATCTCGCCGGTGCGGTCTTGTGTGTCGCTCGTCGCACCGAGCACCGCGGTTCCCTCATAGATTTTTTCTTTCGCCATCATCGTGCCGAGATTTTTTGTTGCGCCACGACCGACACCGACGATCAAAAGACCCGTTGCGAACGGATCGAGCGTGCCGGCGTGGCCGATGCGACGTATGCCAGTAATGCGGCGCAGTCGTGCGACCACATCATGTGACGTGATGCCGTCCGGTTTATCGATAAGGAGAAAACCTTCGTTCATCCCTTCATTGACGTAAGCGGCTTAAAACGATAGCATAGCAGCACCTATGAATATTTCCGAGTTAGCCAGGCGTCTGCGCACAAATCCGGACGAGGTCAGAGAGAAGCTTCCGCTTCTCGGTTTTGACGTCGGACATCGTGCGATCAAGGTGGACGATCGGCTGGTAAACAAGATCATGGAGAAATGGTCGGAGATGAAAAAGACCGAGCGCTTGAAATTGAAATACGCGCGCGAAGAAAAAATTAAAGAAGAAGCAAAAGCGGTAGTTCGTGCAGTTGAACTGCCGAAAGTTATCACGGTTCGGGAATTTGCAGCAAAGTTGAACCTGCCGATCAACATTGTGATCGGTGAGTTGATGAAAAACGGCATTCTTGCGTCGTTGAACGAACGGATCGATTACGACACTGCGGTGATCGTTGCCCAAGATTTGGGGTATGAAGTTGGGGGAGAAGAAAAAAAGGACGAGCATGCAACGACGGGTATTTCTGCTGATGAACTGCGAACGATGCTCGAGGGAGAAGATCAGACAAAATTAGTGACGCGGCCGCCGGTTGTTGTGATCATGGGGCATGTTGACCATGGAAAAACGCAACTGCTTGATACGGTGCGCAAAACAAACGTTGCCAAAGGTGAGTCTGGTGGGATCACGCAGCACATCGGTGCGTATCAGGTTGAAAAAAAGGATCGCAAGGTGACATTTATCGACACACCTGGTCACGAAGCGTTTACGGTGATGCGTTCGCGTGGCGCACGCGTTGCAGATATCGCCGTGCTCGTTGTGGCAGCAGATGACGGTGTGCAACCGCAGACCGTTGAGGTGATCAAAATTATTCAGGCGGCAAAACTGCCGTTTGTTGTTGCGTTGAACAAAATCGACAAACCGAATCTTGATTTGCAGCGTGTGAAGACGCAGCTGTCGGAGCAAGGTGCGATTCCCGAAGAGTGGGGAGGTACGGTGCCGTTTGTTTCGGTGTCGGCAAAGACAGGGCAGGGGATCGACGATCTTCTTGAGACTATTTTGCTTGTCGCGGACATCGACAAAGAAAAAATTCGCGCGAACCCTGCGCGCCGCGCGATCGGTACGGTGATCGAGGCGCACGTTGATAAGGGTGAGGGTCCTGTTGCGACCGTGCTTGTGCAGTCGGGAACGCTGCGGAGAAATGATGAACTTGAAATTGGTGGCGTGCTGTATGCGCGCGTGCGTGCGATGAAAGATTGGAACGGTGGGCAGGTCGATGTGGCTGAGCCGGGCATGCCGGTGAAAATTCTTGGGTTTAAAATTGCGCCGCAGGTCGGTGACATCTGCCAAGTGCCTGAGAATGCGCGTGAACTGAAAAAAGTGCGTAAGCAGCACACGGTCGAGAAGCAGGCGGCTGCAGCGACAGTGGTGCAGAAAAAAGATGATGATCAGTCGGAGGAGAAAAAACGTCCGACGTTGAACATCGTGCTCAAAGCCGACGTGCTCGGTTCGCTCGAGGCGCTCATGGGAACGCTCGAAAAAATGAAGACTGAAGATGTTGCTGCGGTCGTTGTTGGCAAAGGGCTCGGCAACATCACGGACGGTGATGTCACACGCGCAGAAGCGACCGGAGGAATTGTGATGGGTTTCAATGTGCGCACCACTCGCGAAGCAGAAATTCTTGCGCGCGATAAAAAAATCGAGATTAAGAATTCAAAAATTATTTACGAATTGTTCGATGAGGTGAAGCGCCGTTTGCAGACGCTTCTCCCTGCCGAAATTATTAAGACTCCGCTCGGCAAACTCGAAGTGCTCGCGGTGTTTCGTGTCGACAAAACCGGTCAGGTGATCGGCGGCCGCGTCACGGACGGGCATCTGAGTCTCGGTGCGCATGCTGTGCTGTATCGTGGCGACGAACCGACCGATGAGGGCAAGGTGTTGCAGCTTCAGGCTGGTAAACAGGACACGAAGGAAGTGCGCATGGGCCAGGAGTGCGGTATCAAAGTGAGCTTCCGCCGCCCGGTGCTCGTTGGCGATGTCCTTGATGTGTTTACAGAGGAGCGTAAAGAAAAGAAATTGGTGTTGCCGCTGTAAGTCGCAATGTTCGAATGCGGTTCGCTGATGTGATAGAGTTGGGAGGCCTATTTTTGATTATTTATTTTATGGCCCTCGCATTTACCCAAGATACTTTCTCAGCTGATGTGCTTAAATCTTCTGTGCCGGTGCTCGTTGATTTTTGGGCGCCATGGTGCGGACCGTGCAAGATTATCGGTCCGATCGTCGAGGAGGTTGCGAAACAGTACGACGGCAAGGCGGTGAAGATCGGCAAGCTCAACGTTGATGAACATGCCGCGGTTGCTTCGCAGTACGGAGTGATGAGCATTCCTACTTTAATGATTTTCAAGAACGGTGTGCCGGTCGCCCAAATGGTTGGTGTGCAGAGCAAAGACAAGATCATGGACGCTCTCGAAAAAGCGATGGCGTAGAATCTGTCTCAAATTATGGAAGCACGTAACGTGATTATTATCGGCTCAGGTCCTGCAGGATACACTGCGGCGATTTATGCGTCGCGTGCAGATTTGCAGCCGCTCATGTTTGAAGGAGATGAGATCGGCGGACAGCTAATGACGACGACCGATGTAGAAAATTTTCCTGGATTTCCGAAAGGAATTCTTGGGCCAGAGCTCATGGTCGCACTCAAAGAGCAGGCGGCGCGATTCGGTACCGAACTTGTGAGTGAAAAAGTGACCGCGGTGGATTTTTCTTCGCGACCGTTCAAAGTTGTTGCGGGATCACGCACGGAGTACGCAAAGACGGTGATCGTTTCGACCGGTGCGTCCGCGCGACGTCTCGGCCTCGACTCCGAAAAAGCGTTGTACGGGAAAGGTGTGTCCGCATGCGCGACTTGCGACGGATTTTTTTTCAAAGATAAAGAGGTTGTGGTGGTCGGTGGTGGCGATTCTGCGATGGAAGAAGCAAATTTTCTCACGCGGTTCGCAACGAAGGTGACGATTCTTGTGCGTTCCGACAAACTCCGTGCGTCGAAAATCATGGAAGAGCGGAGCAGGACAAATCCAAAAATTTCTTTTCTTTGGAACGTTGAAGTCGCAGACATTTTGGGTGTCGACCAAGGACACGTGACTGGTGTTGTTTTGAAAGACATAAAAACAGGAGAGACACGTGAAATGAAAACCGATGGCGTTTTTGCGGCGATCGGTCATGTGCCCAATACCGAATTATTTAAAGGTGTACTCGAGCTCGATAAAGTGGGATACATCGTTACAAAAAACGGCACAGAGACGAACGTCCCTGGTGTGTTTGCATGCGGTGACGTGCAGGATTACAAGTATCGTCAGGCGGTGACCGCCGCTGGCACCGGTTGTATGGCAGCGCTTGATGCGCAGCGTTTCCTAGAATAGTGTTGACGTAGTGGTAAAATTTTGTTGTAGATGTCTGAGAGGAGGAGTGCACCATGGCCACGCACCAAGTCACTGAGGAACAGGTTCAGCGAGTCGATGAGAAGATGCAGGAGATACGGCGGCTGCTCAGCTTGCCAGATGGCTCGCCATGCGATCCAGATCGAGTCACGGACGCTCTTCAGCGCATCATCGATGGGCAGGGCGATCCTTATAGCATCGATTGTGATGCCGACCCGTCCGCGTACGATGGCCTGGTCGTTGTGGAGCACAAGAAAGGCGGCTTGATTCTTTGGGGTCCGAAAAAGTTCGCGCTCTATCTGAGCGAGCCGCAGCGGGTCGGTGTCGTCGCCAGTTGTCGTCTTCTCAAAGAGCTCAAGAGTCTGCCGGTAATGAACACAAACGTCGGTGATTTTTTTCTGAGGAATCCCGGACTCATTCCGCATGAGTGGAAGGGGAATTACATTTTCTTTTGGGGTACGATTTACCGCGATCAGAACGGTCGATCAGATGGTGACCTCTGCGTACGTTGTCTGTACCAGCTCGGCGATGAGTGGCGTTGGACGTATTTTCGTCTGATCGGTGATCGGCACTCTACCGATCAGGCATTGATTCTCGTGACACCATAGCTGTCATTCCGACCTCCCTCTCTTTGTCATTCCGACCCCGGACCTGATCCGGGGCGGAATCCAGAAATACAAAAACCAAACGGAAATCGTTTGGTCTTTTTTTTACGTTCTGGATTCCGGGTCACGGCCCGGAATGACAAAGAAGGGGGGTCGGAATGACAGATGGGGGCCCGGAATGACATGTGCGAATGAAAAGAAAAGCCCCGCACCAGAACGGTACGGGGTGTTAGAACAGATCGAGTGGGATCACGATCGTCGCTTCTCCTGCGAGAAATCGTTTGTCCTGGTAAGGGACGTACGCTCCGCCGAGTCGCGCGCCGAATCCGTTTCCGAAATTGATGTGCGCACCTACGTTGTAGAACATCGACGACTCACCCTCTTGGTAGAATCGATCGAGGCGAACTTTTCGTGCTTCGAGCACCGATTGCGCTTTGCGATCAGGACTCAGCGCGAGCGAGCTGTCGATCATCATGTAGCCGAACTCGACGTACGGCCGCACGGGACCGATCCTCGCAGAGAGGACGAGCGAACTTGATGCAGTTCGCCAGAGATGATTCACCTGCACGTGATTGCGCAGCGTGTCCACGTCGATCGGTGCTGCGAGTAGTTCGCGCTTTGGCGTGTACGAATCGATGTGCACTTGGTTTTGTGCGAATGGCGCTTCGAATTCTCCTCGGAAGGTGAATCGGAATCGCCACACGTCAGGACAGCGGAACTCCACACGACTGCCGAGCGACGGCTCCCATGGAAGCGTGAGCGACAGGTCGAGCGGAAGATTGCTTTGCTCGCGAAGATCGAACGAAGTCGAACTCATGCGAACGAGCGGCGCAACGAGGAATCGTGAACCGAATGTGAATTCGGGAGACAGTGTGAATCGAGTGCGCGTGATCGAGATGCTGGAACTGCGGAGTGAGAGTACGTCGAAACCCGCAGCGAGATGTACCGGCCGATCCGTTTCTTGATCCACGCCGTCGGCGTGGGCCGAGGCAGGGATGAGCAGGAACACTCCGCCGAGTACTAGCGCGGAGAGCTTCATGGGATCCTCCTAAAGGAACGAGTCTACTGTTACGGTACAGTACGTTTATACTGTGTCAACGAAAGTTGCGCGGTCACGCCTCCGTGAAGAGTCGTGACCACACATCAGAACGCGTGACGGAAGTTCAGCGTGGCGCCGTACAACCAGCTGTCGAGTGCGGGAGCGATGCTGCCTGCAGCACCGAGCGACGTGCGTTCAGCGACACGGAAGTCCAGCCCGCCGGTCACCGGCACGTACCAGAACGTGAGCATGTGTCTGGTCTCGACGTGTGACGCGTCATACCCGAGTCGCGCGAGCGCTCGTCGGCTGTCGTCGTTCAGATGGAGCTCCATCGTCGCGTCGACGCGCTCGAAAGCGAGACCGAGATTCGGTTCCACGCGCCCGAGGAGGAATCGCGTCTGCATGCCGAAAGTGAATCGGCTCCAGTACATCGATGCATCGACGTTTTGTTTTCCGTACGGCGTGATGTTGAATCCGCCCTGCGGAGTTCGCACGATGAGCGATGTGATCTCGGGCTTCATGTGCAGTAGCGAGGTTTCCCATCCGCCTCTGACACCGACGCGAACGACCTCGCCGTCATAGAGCAGATACGATGCACCGACGGCTCCGGAGGTGCCGACGTAGCTCCACAGCTTACTCTCGACCATGAGGCTGTCATCCATCGACCCGTTGTAGCCGAGTCGAAGTGTGCCAGCACCGAGATCGATGCGAACAGTGAACCGGCTCGACACGTCGTAGGACATCCCTGCGTACAGGTCTGCCTTGGCGATCGCGTTGCCGCTCACCGTGCCGTAGATGCCGTCAGCTCTCGCATTGAAGCCGAGCGGATGCGTGTCTGCCTCGGCGTCCTCCTCTGCACGTGCGGAAAAGGAGAGCGTCAGCGCGACGAGTGCGGTGCATGCGGAAAAGACCGCGGAACGTGTTTTCATTGTCGCCTCTTTCTCAGTTGATTCTCAAGGAACGCCTTTTGAAACTTAAGCCTATTTTTGTAATTTTGTCAATCTTCACTCTTATCAACCTGTCCCCGAGAGAATGCGTGTGTGTTATAGTTTTGCAGATGTTCCCTGGTGTTTTTGTGGCGTGATTGCTTAAATACGTAGCATGCGTGGATACGATCACAATGAAATCGAAAAAAAGTGGCAGGACTTTTGGGCGAAGTCCGAGATTTTTCGTACCGATGATGATCCGACAAAGAAAAAATGTTACGTCCTCGACATGTTTCCGTATCCTTCAGGGAACGGTCTGCACGTTGGACATCCGGAAGGATACACCGCGACAGATATCATCGCGCGCAAACGTCGCATGGAGGGATGGAACGTGCTGCATCCGATGGGGTGGGATGCGTTCGGTTTGCCCGCAGAAAATTTTGCGATCAAGAGCGGCGTGCATCCGAAGGACAGCACGTGGAAGAACATCGATAACTTTCGTCGACAGTTACAATCGCTCGGATTTTCTTATGATTGGTCGCGTGAAGTGAACACTGCGGACCCGTCGTACTATCGTTGGACGCAGTGGTTGTTTCTTTTTCTTTATAAAAAAGGTCTTGCGTACAAAGCAAAGGCACCGGTGAACTGGTGCGATTCTTGTCAGACCGTTCTTGCGAATGAGCAGGTAGTGGACGGTGCGTGTGAGCGCTGCAAGCATCCGGTGATACAAAAAGAATTGTCGCAGTGGTTTTTTCGCGTGACCGACTACGCCGACCGTCTGCTTGAAGGAGCAGAGAAGCTCGACTGGCCACACAAAATCAAAGCGATGCAGAAGAATTGGATCGGGCGCAGCGAGGGTACGGAGATTTCTTTTCGTGGCGTGATGACGCCCGTGAGCGACGTCGCGACAGAGCGATCAGTTTCTATAAAAGAATATGATCTCGCGGTATTCACAACGCGACCCGACACATTGTTCGGCGTGACGTACGTCGTTCTCGCACCAGAGCATCCGCTCGTTGAACAGATCGTTGCGTCGGATCGTCGCGATGAAGTACTCGCCTACGTTCGTGCGACGCGCGGAAAATCAGAATTGCAGCGCACCGGTCTTGAACAAGAAAAAACTGGTGTGCCGCTCGGCGCGAGCGTGGTGCATCCTTTAACCGGTGCGTCGATTCCGGTGTGGATCGCTGACTACGCGCTCGCGACGTACGGCACCGGTGCGGTGATGGGTGTGCCTGCGCATGACGACCGCGATTTTGCGTTCGCCAAGAAATATGCACTGCCGATCACTACGGTCATCGAGCCGGTCACTGGAGAACCGCAGAAGGACCCCGAACATCGCCGCAGCATCGTGGCGTTGGTAGAGGATCCGACGAACGGAAAAATTCTGTCGATCGATTGGGGGAGCGCTATGGGCGGTCACTTGTTCGTCGGTGGTGGTCGAGAGGAAAATGAGGACGCTGAAACCTGCGCGCGCCGTGAGGTCCGCGAGGAGACCGGCTACGTTGACCTCGAACTGGTCGGCACTTCAGAAACGATTCATCATCACTACTTCGCGCATTCCAAGAACGTTGGTCGGGCGATCGACGCTGTCGGTTTGCATTTCCGACTGAAGAGCGATCGCCGGGAAGCCGTTGCGCACGAAGCTGACGAGCAGGGAAAGTTCACCGTCGAATGGCTCACACCGAACGAGGCGGGCGCGAAAGTTGGCGACGCGCTGCACGCCTACGTCTTTCGCAAATTTATTTTGGGCACCGCTTACACCGATGACGGCATCCTCACAGGTTCCAGCGAATTCAATGGTCTCACCTCAGAAGATGCGAAAAGAAAAATTACCGACGCGCTCGCAGCAAAGAACGCAGGCGGAAGTCGCGTGCAATATCATCTTCGCGACTGGTTGATTTCGCGGCAACGGTATTGGGGCGCACCGATTCCTATTATTTATTGCGATGCGTGCGGCGAAGTTCCTGTGCCAGAGACCGATCTTCCGGTGCTGTTACCCTATGACGTTGATTTCCGTCCGACTGGTGAATCACCGCTCGCTCGTTCGCCAGAGTTTCATGAGGTGAAATGTCCACACTGCGGTGCAGCGGCGCGGCGTGAATCAGATACGATGGACACGTTCGTTGATTCGAGTTGGTATTTTTTGCGCTACACCTCTCCGGGAAACGAAGAGCGACCGTTCGATTCGCATGCGGTGAATTATTGGTGTCCGGTCGATTTGTACGTGGGTGGCGCAGAACACGCGGTGCTGCATTTGCTGTACGCACGTTTTTTTACAAAGGTGTTGCATGAGCACGGACTGATTCCGTTCGATGAACCGTTCACTTCACTCAAGAATCCAGGGCTGATTATGGGTGAAGACGGACAGAAGATGTCGAAGTCGCGCGGGAACGTGATCAATCCTGATGATGTCGTTGCGGAGTACGGCGCAGACACGCTGCGCATGTACGAAATGTTCATGGGTGATTTTGAAGATGCAAAACCGTGGGACACAAAGAGTATCGTTGGCATTCGCAGATTTTTGGATCGCATGTGGACGGTGACACACGACACCGTGCACGCGCGACGTGCATCAACAACTTCGCCAGATATGCAGCGCGCGTTGCATCGCACGATTAAAAAAGTTTCCGCAGATATCGAAGCGTGCAAGTTTAACACCGCGATCTCTGCGATGATGATTTTACTGAATGACTGGACCGCGAGCGGTGGGGGAGATACACAGTTTGCGGAGACGTTTGTGTTGCTACTCTCGCCGTTTGCGCCACACCTGTGTGAAGAATTGTGGGAGTTGCTCGGTCATAAAAAGAGCACACTCGCGTCTTCATGGCCTACGCACGATGAATCACTTCTTAAAGAAGAGAACGCGCAAATTATTATTCAAGTGAACGGCAAAGTGCGCGAGCGCATAGACGTTCCGGTGGGCGCGAGCGAAGATGAAGTGAAAGCAAAAGCGTTCGCCACAGAAAAAATCGCCGCACTTCTTGAAGGAAAAACAATCGTGAAAAGTATTTTCGTTCCGGATAAGTTGCTGAACGTGGTGATCGAATAGAGAAAAAAGAAAGAGCCTCGTACCAGAACGGTGCGAGGCTCGGTTGTGTCTCAGGAAAAGTTGATGAGCGGTGGTGGTGTACGTTCGTGCATGGTCATAATGCCGTGCAGGAGTTGGTGCTATTGCACGGTGTGGTTTTTGACCGAAGTCTCCGTTGGGGTGAAGGACTAGAAAATGCCGTTGCTTATGCCCACCCCCCTCAGACCGCTGATCGGGCAGAGGCGCTGCATGACCGCCGGTGTACACTGCACCTCCGACATCGCAGGACCTCCATAGTAGTCGCCACTCCACATGTAGGCGAAGCACAGACCTGTGTCTGGTTCTTGGAAGAAGACGACGTGACCGTTGCCTTTGCAATGATTTTCTTTGCCATCTCTCGCCAAGGATTCCGGAGTGTTTTTCGTGCATCCCGAGGCGACACCGATGAACACCAGGGCGCACATCACCAGACTCACCGATCGTTTCATTGTTTTTTCCTTGCAAGGAATACGGCACACCCTGCCGCTGGGGTCTTTTGGAGAGACAAAAAAGAGTAGCATGAGAGAATTTTACCGTCAATATAAGATCGCCCACTGAAACACTTGCACAAAGAAAGGGCGGCGTGCTAAGAGCATGCGGCTACTATGTTTGCTCGGATCGCCGCGTCATCATCAAAAATATTGCTCGCGTTACTCTCGGTTTTTGTTAGCGGGATTTTTCTTCACGCTTGGGATGAGCGCGTGTGGTTGCCATGGTTCGTGTGGGGGATCGGTGGCGTGGTGTGCAGCGTCTTCGCTTTTTTTGTGCGCCGTCGACCCACTGCGCGTTTACTTTTTTGTATCGTTGCAGCATTTCTTTTCGCACTCGCTCGCTACGATGCGGTGCTCGCGACGCATGGCGCAGTGTCTCCGAGTGGTGCATACAACGGTGTTGTGGCAGCAGAGCCGCGTCGCAAAGGATTGTCGGTGATACTCGATGCGATACAAGTGACGACGCCAGATGGCACAGCAATGCGACGCATGGTGCTCGTGTTTCGCGCGATGCCGAGCGCGCATGAAGGTGATGCGATCGCGTGGCGATGCGCGCGACCACCGACCGCTGACAATCCCGCGTGCATCGTCGTGGGCGCGATCGCTCTTCGCGACACCGGTCCACATCCGATCGTTTTTCTTCGTACGCGTTTGCGTGTCATCACTCGCGCGTTGATTCCTGAACCAGATGCGTCGCTGCTTCTCGGACTTCTCGTCGGTGATCGCGACGGTCTCCCGCTACCGCTCATCGCTGCGTTTCGCAACACCGGCACGACGCATGTGCTCGCGGCGTCAGGATACAACGTCACGCTCGTTGTCGAAGCGATGGTCGTTCTCTTCGCCCTCGCGGGATTGTTGCGTCGTCGCGCGGCCGTTGCGGTTGCGGTGAGCGTCGCACTTTTCGCCGCACTGTGTGGTGGTGATCCTCCGGTCGTGCGTGCGGCGATCATGGGATCCACCGGTCTGCTCGCGGCTGCGCTCGGCCGGCGATATCACGCGCCGAACGCGCTGATGCTCGCAGCCGCGTGCATGCTCATGATCGACCCCACTGCGCTCAGACACGATGCGGGATTTCGATTGTCGTTCGCTGCGCTCGTAGGACTTCGCGCTTTTGGTCGTCCGTTCGCTGCGCGTCTCACATGGATCCCCTTTGAAAACGTGCAGAGCGCACTTGCAGAAACGCTCGGTGCGATCGTTGCAACGCTTCCGCTCATCTTGCACGACTTTGGGATCTTCGCGATCTCTGCACCGCTCGTGAACATCGCGATCGTGCCGATCATTCCTTTTGCGATGGCGACAGGTGCCACCACGGTCGTACTTGGAACGATGCATGCAACACTCGGCGCACCGTTTGCTTTCGTGACCACCGCTGCTCTCAGAGCGATGCGTTTCATTGTGACAACAGCAGCGACGGTGATTCCCGCGTTCGATCTTCGCATCAACCTTGTTGTTGCGGGGATTTTATATGGATGGATTTTTCTGCTCTGGTACGCCTTACGACTTTCTATGAAAGAATCTCTATGAAACGTCGCACGCTCACACGCGTCATCCCTGCATTCGCTGCTGCGGTGGCACTCTCAGCGATCGCGGTGCACGCAATTTTTCCACCGCTACACGTCACCGTGCACGTGTTCAACATCGGACAAGGCGATGCGATCCTTATACAAGATGGGTACAGCGAAATGCTGATCGACGGCGGACCGGACGATACCGTGCTCGCAAAACTCGGTGACGCGATGCCGTTTTTCGACCGAACGATCGAAACGGTCGTGTTGACGCATCCACATGCAGATCATTTCATAGGATTGATCGGCGTACTGCGCAGATACAAAGTAAAAAATGTGATTTTTGATGGAAGAGTGCGTGAGAAAGATCCAGACTATCGACGATTTAAAGAAGCGATTGCCTCCTCTGGTGCGCAGGTGACGCAGATAAAAGTAGGAGATCGCATTACGCTCGGTGATCGCACGACGTTCACCGCACTCTGGCCTCCGAGTGACGAAGCGGAATCCACGGATATCGATGCGCACGATGAGAATGCATGGTCGGTGGTGTTTCGTATGCAAGCGGAAGGAGGATCGGCGTACCTCATGGGCGATGCAACTGCAGAAGTTGAGCATCGCTTGCTCGCTGCGCATCTTTTATCATCCGCAGATTTTTTAAAAGTTGGCCATCATGGCAGTCGTTATTCATCCTCGCCAGAATTTTTGGATGCGATCCATCCGAAGTATGCGGTGATCTCTGTCGGAAAAAATACGTACGGTCATCCTTCGTGGCTCGCGTTGCAACGTCTTGCGACCAGAGGTGTCCGTGTGTGGCGTACCGATCAGAGCGGTGATGTGCGCGCAACATTCAAGAACGGCACGGTAGTAATGCGTGCGAAAAAATAAATAAAATCGACCCGACACTACTTGCGAGAGGGCAAGCGCATCGGGTCGATGATCAGAGATCGAAGGTGAGGCCGGTGACGCCGGCGAATGTTTTGAAGGTGTCGAGGCGCCGTTCTGCGTCCACGACCCCGAGGAACATCCACATCTTGGTGTGCAGCTCCGGGATGTTCATCTGCACGAACGGACCGAAGCCGATGAACCGACGTCCTCGCGCACCGAAGGTGAAGTTTGGGTGCATCGTCAGTGTTGCGAGTACGTCGTACCATACCCCACTCACGTCGCCGCTGAACGTCGCGGTGTTCATCTCGAGCGATCCCGTGATTTCAGTTTTTGCAAACTCGCGCAAAGACGTTGCGTTGAAGTTGATAGCGTAGCGTCCCTGGGGATTCGTGAACCTCGCATTCTGCTCCAAGCCGACGCCGGTACCGATCGTCAGCCACGGCTTCGGTGCGTAGGTCGGGCCGGCGTACGCTTCTGCGAAGCCGCCGGTTACCCACCAGAAGCCCGAGAGGCCAAACGGTGACTTCTCGAAGGTGCGGGTGAACGTTCCGTCGATCGACGGGTCGGATTTCTTCTTGGTGATCGCCACGATCGGTTCGACTGTGAAGCTGGTGTCGGCCTCGGCGGCAGACGAGAAAAGGAATAGGGCCGCAAGGGCCACAAACGGAATGGATATTCGCATGGTCTTCCTCCTCAATAATCGTGCGAGCTTGCACGATTACACAGCTTTGCGCAACGGTGAGAAAAAGTCAAGGATAATTGACAGATATGCAAAAAGAAGCTATAGTATTGCGTTGGTCTTTTT
>JAHFIV010000013.1 GCA_023246225.1 bacterium | reverse complement strand
GCTCGCCTCTCTGTCATTCCGGGCCGTGACCCGGAATCCAGCTCGCCTCTCTGTCATTCCGGGCCGTGACCCGGAATCCAGCTCGCCTCTCTGTCATTCCGGGCCGTGACCCGGAATCCAGAAAAATTAAAAAGACTAAACGGAAATCGTTTGGTCTTTTTTTACGTTCTAGATTCCGGCTCGGAGGCCGGAATGACAAAGAGAGAGGGCCGGAACGAAATAGGGTGGCACTTTTATGCGTTTTGGTGCCTGGCACCAAACAGCCATTTGGTGCCAGGCACCAGAAGTTATGCACAGGATATGCCCGATTTGTACCCGACCCTTTGTACCGGGCATAAAAGGTTGGGTTGGGGATAGAAATTAGGCTAATTTAAGCCAAATAAATAATTGAAAAAGAGCTGTTTTTTTGATTAAATACTTGTATGTGGGTGTATCAGGTTTCGTGCCTATTTTAGGCTTAGGAAATTTCCCACCAAAACACCATCCGCAACATGACGCTTCTCACGAGAAAAGGCTTACGGATTTTGACCAAGGGCTTTAGCTTTTGTTTTGTTTTTTTTACTCTCGCGATTTTTTTCACGCTTTTTACTGATACCGCTGCGTTTGCATCAGGACCGTCATCGAATCGCATTTTGAATTATCAGATTCGTCTCACCGATCCGAACGGCATCGCTGTCCCCGACGGCACAGAAGATCTGCAACTCACCGTGTACACCGCATCGTCAGGTGGTTCGCAGTTGTACTCCGCATGTACTGCCGACGGTACTGCGACAGGCACGCCGACAGCGGTCGTTGCGACGTTTACTGGGAGCGCCGCCACCGTTCTCATCGGCGACACAACAGTGACGTGCGCGTCCGGTTCTGCTCCCGCGATGCCGTCGGATCTTTTTAACAACACCACCGTGTATCTCGGTGTGACCGTGAACGCCGACGCAGAGATGACGCCGCGCAAACGGATCGTCGCGACCGGATACGCACTGAACGCGGATCGACTCGACGACCTTGATACGTCGAACGCGGGTGGTTCGAACGCCTACGTTCCTGTCACTGATTCCTCAGGAAATTTTACACTGACGAAAAACGTCACGCTCGACACGAACACATTTTATCTCGACTCGGCAGGGAACAGTGTCGGCATCGGCACGACCAGTCCGACCAGTTTCAAACTGCAGGTTGCGGGCGATGTCGGTCCAGATGCGAACGATACCTACAATCTCGGTTCGAACACGCTCCGATGGAAAGATGTTTTTGTCGGCCCGAGTTCGATTCATGTTGGTACATCGACTTCCGACGAAGGAACGATTTCGTACGACACCACAGCAAACGTTCTCCAAATCAATTCGACATCTGGCCTCGTGGATATCGGCGGTGGATCGGGTTCGACCGGTTGCACGATCGATGGATCGAACGGTAATTTGACCTGCTCGGGAACGATCGCTGGTTTTGGTGGTGGTGCGGGGCTGTTCATCGATGGCGGAAACACTCTCGGTGCCGCAGCGACGCTCGGTACGAACGATAACTACGCGCTCAATTTTGAAACGAACAACACAACGCGCGCGACGATCGACACGTCGGGAAATTTTTTACCGGCAGCAGATGATACGTACAATTTTGGTTCAACGTCCGCTCGATGGAAAGCGTTGCAGTTGGGGAGCAACGGTGTTGCGGTGCACAACGACAATACCGATACACAAAAATTGACCGTCGATTTTTCTGGAGCGAACGCTGCTCGCATTGCGAGCGATGCGACGTCGACGCTACAAATAACGACCGGCGCAAACATCGGTATCAATGTTGATACTAATGGCAACGTCGGCATTGGAACGACCACGCCAATCAAGCCGTTTGATCTTAGAAAAAATCAGAACACCGACACGACCGCACTCATCGAAAACTATCAGAACGCCGGTGATGCAGGAGACGGTACGGCAGCGTTTGCACAACTTGCTATTTCGAATAGAGCTGAAGCAGATGGTGATGGCCGCTTGCATTTGTATACTTTCGGGAGAAATTACACGACGAACGGTAAATATGTGCAGAATTCCGGTTTGATTGAGAGCGGTGCTGGTCTTACTGGTGGTTTCGGTTTCTCTGCGAGCGGCACGGGAACAAAAATCAATTTTTATACCGACGATCTTGAGCGGATGCGCATCACTGACGTTGGTTACGTTGGTATCGGGACCAAGAATCCCACATCTACACTCGAAGTTGTTGGTGATGTGAATGTGACGCCTGGTCCTGCGGATACTGCGCCAGGAAGTTTCACAGTGAATTCCGGATTCATCACTTCTCCTTACGGAAGTTTCGGGCGACTTTCGAATCGCATCACGTATTCTGAACAATTTGATAACGCAGCATGGAATCTTATCGGATACACAACTGTGACGCCTTCATTCATCGCGCCAGACGGCACCACTGCGGCCGATAAACTCAATGCGGGCGCGGCATCGACCGACGGTATTTATCAAGATGATGGTCCTGCGAGTTCGACCATAACCACTTCGTGGATCGGTTCAGTATGGTTGCGCACCACGAGCGGTACTGCGACCGTGAATTTGAAAATCGCAACATCAAATAATGATGGCACAAGCACGACGACACCGGTGAGCCTTACGACAACATGGAAACGGTATGCGGTGCTGCATACTTTTGATGACTCTGGCACTGGCACTGCACGACTCAGTATTTTGAACGGTACAAACGATGTGTATGTGTGGGGTGCGCAGCTCGAGAACGTGGCAGCGACGACCGGTCTCGGTCCTTACGTGCGTACCGAAGGACAATATCTCACAACAACACCGAACGGTGGATTTACATCGGGGATGAATCGCGGTGTGTTTGCAGACTCTGCACTGCTCGGTGGTGATTTGAATTTTCTTGCGATGCAGGCGAATCGAGTGATCAAGTTGCAAGATGAGATTGCGGGAGTGAACGGTGATTCGCTCACGATCGCGGCTGGTGCCGCAGGTTCTGGAAACCAGAACGGCGGCGACATCGTGCTGCTGCCAGGTGCGAAGACCGGTTCAGGTGTTAATGGTGCGATTAATTTTAATGCGGGCGGTACCGATTCTGGCAACACGATCATTTGGAAAATTCCACAACAGGCCACTGGTACCGCGTGCGGTAGCGGTGCAAACGAGGGTGTGATGGTGCAAGATGGCGGCGGTATACAGCGTGGACACATTTGTATCGATGGTTCTACTTCTGGAACGCCGAACAAACTTCGATTTTACGCGGAGTCGTTCGCATCGACCGCGACCGACCTTGCAGAAATGTATTCGACACATCCTGAAGAAAAGATTGAATCCGGTGATGTCGTTGAACTTGATTCCGCCGGTAATTTGTTTGTTGCGAAGACGAAAAATAAAATGTCATCAAAGATTTTTGGTGTGATCGCAACGAATCCTGGATTGCAACTTTCTGGTGTTGATGAGGCGACTGGAAAAGCAGATACGACGAACGGACGATTCGTTGCTTTGAAGGGGCGTGTTCCGGTAAAAGTCTCGATCGAAAACGGACCGATCGTTGTGGGCGATTATCTGACGAGTTCATCGACACCTGGTGTTGCGATGAGGGCAACGGACGCGGGCCAGGTGATCGGTCGCGCGCTCGATGCGCTGGCAAAAGATGGAACGGTGCGCGTTTTCGTGGAGGTCGGTTATTGGAGCGGTAACGGCGTCGTTTCCGGCGCGCTCGATGCGATACTCCCTGATCTTGCGAAGATGACGAGTGGTATCGATCTCGCGGGACACGTGATCGTGAATGTTGGTGGCATCCTTGGTGCGAACGGTATGTGGAGTATCGATAGTGATGGAAAATTAATTGCGAAAGAAATAGAGGCAGAGAAGGTCAAGTCGAAAGATTTCACGATGAAAGTCGATGACAAAACACAAAACGCAGGAGAAGGAATGATTGCGGTCGGAAGCACAAATGTGACCGTTACAAATCCATCAGTGAAAGCGACGAGCGGAATTCTTGTGACGTTCTATGCAAACATCGAAGGGCAGTGGTGGATTTCGCGCAGGGCCGACGGTACGTTCGACATCAGTCTTAGCAAACCCGCGACGACGGACTACAAGTTTCAGTACTTACTCGTGAACATTGAAGATGCGCGTACGAGTCCCGAGGCTGTGCCACCTCTACCACCGACAGTGATTTCTTCGCCAGCGCCAGAAGCGGCAGTGGAAAGCGGTGGTGGCGCACCAGCACTAGCGGCATGGGACACACCACTACCGCAAAATGCAGAGACTACATCGCTACCAACGACGATTCCATAACGAACTGCATTTCTTATTTCAAGATGTATGGCAGATACAGCACAGCATCAATACATAACGACAACCCAGCTCGGTCGACTGTGTGACACAGTAATTCGCGGGACGATTTTTCTCCTCGTTTTTTTAGTGCCGTTATTTTTTCTTCCCTGGACCACTGAGACCGCAGAACTCAATAAGCAACTTCTTCTGGTGGTTGGCGCTGCGGTGACCGGCATGGCATGGCTTGGAAAGATGATGGTCGAACGTCGGTGCGAGTATCGTCGCTCGATCATAAATATTTTGGTGGTGTTGTTGCTCGCGGCGTATGCGGTGAGTGCGTGGTTTTCAGAAAGTCGATACACGAGCACGAGCGGGGACTTCGGTCAGGAGATGCATGGCCTTATCACCATGTTTGCATTTGTGATTTTGTATTTTGTAGTGATTAATAATTTTCGTGAGGTGAAGTCATTGAAGCGACTTCTTTTTACGATGATTCTCAGCGGATCTTTTGTTTCGATCTATGCGCTTCTGCAAGGTATCGGTGTCTATATTTTTCCATTTAATTTTTCAAAGACGGCATCGTTCAACACCATCGGCACCGCTTCTGCGCTCGGTGTGTATTTGTCTTTTATCGTAACGCTTTGCGGTGGAATGCTGATGGCGGGCCATCACACTGTCGGTACTGGTACAAAGGGAATCCTTACGAAGACGTTTCTTGCACTCACTGCGTTAGTTTCACTTTTTTTGATCGGCGTGGTGGATTTTTTGCCAGTGACTTTACCGCTTCTTCTCGCCTCTGCAGCGCTCATTATTTTTGCTTTTTTTCACGCGCGATCGGTGAAGAGTGTTGGTGGTAGCGTTGCCTTGCCGTTCGTTGCGTTCGTTTTATCCACGTTTTTATTGTTTGCACGACTTCCAATCGCATCGAGTTTCCCCTCAGAAGTAATGCCATCGATCGCTTCGAGTGCGGGGATCGCGATAAAAACTCTTCGTGCACATCCGTTTGTTGGTTCTGGTCCCGGCACGTTTCTTTTTGATTATGCAAAGTATCGACCAGTGGCGAACAATTTGAGTCAGTTTTGGAATGTGCGGTTTGATCGTTCAGCTTCGCATGCAATAACGACTCTTGCGACGACCGGCTTCGTCGGTACGCTCCCCTGGTTACTGATCGCCTTGCTTCTATTTTTTTCTGCGGGCTACAGATTTTTTAATAAGACCCAAGAAGAAATGGGGCACCTGCTGATCGGTGCATTTGCCGCGTGGTTTCTTTTGCTGGTTGCGCGACTTACTTACAGCTCGACGATCACGCTTGAGTTTATTTTTTGGATGACGATGGCCGTGCTTGTTGCAACGTATCGCAAAGAATTTTTTCTGGTGAAGTTTGAACACTCGTCGCGTGCGATGATGTTTGTGCCGCTTCTTTTTATTCTTGGTGTCGTGTTTACGTGTACGGGAATGTTCGTCGAGGGTCAGCGCTACGCAGCTGAAATCGCGTATGCGAAAGGGGTGCGTATCGATCACATGAACGGTTCGCCTGACGAGACGGTGAAGTGGTTATCGCGAGCGGTCGAGCTGAACGGACAGAACGATCTGTTCCTCCGCAATCTTGCACTCGCATATTTGACGAAAGCGAACGCAGCGCTCGCAGTGACGCCGAACGTTGTACAAAAAAAAGATGAAAAGAAAGAGGATTATGCCGTACGAGTACAACAGGCCAAGCAGGATCAGCTGAAAGAAGTTTCACAGTCCGCTGCCGCGGCAGTGAACGCCGCACAGTCTGCGGTTGTTCTCGATGAGAATAGTGTTGCGAACTGGGCAACGCTCGCCTCGGTTTATCAAAGTTTGCTTGGTGTGACAGCGGGTTCGGATACGTTTGCAATCGCATCTTATCAAAAAATATTCACGCTTGAGCCAACAAATCCCGCGACGCATACCGAGCTCGGAAAGGTTTATCTGTATCAAGCCGACCAAGTAAAACAATCAGAACAGACAATGAAGGACGATACAGAGAAAAAAGACGCAGAAAAAAAGATTAATGATTTGTTTGGAAAGGCGATGGACGAATTTACGAAAGCGATTGCGCTCAAGTCGGATTATTCGCCTGCGCATTACAACCTTGCATTGATTTACGATCGACAAGGAAAGTTGAAAGATGCGATTAAGAAAGTGGAGAGTATCGTTGCATATAATAATCAGGATGTAAGCGTTGGTTTTCAACTCGCGTTATTATATTACCGTGACGGTCGCAAGGATGATGCGGTTCGTTTGCTTGAGTCGGTGGTGAAACTCTCGCCGAACTATTCGAACGCGCGGTGGTATCTCGCGGGGATGTATGAAGAGAAGGGGAACATCGACGGTGCGCTCGCACAGGTTATGAAGGTGCTGGCGCTGAATCCGAACAGTGATCTCGCAAAGCAGAAGTTGGATGCGCTGAGCAAAAAGAAGACCCCGCCTGCGCCGCTTCCGCTATCCCTTGATCATCCTGCTCCGAGTCCGAATCCGCCGAATGGAAAAAAATGAACGCATCAAAAAATGCCCAATTACCCGGGCATTTTCGTTACCCGCACAGCACGGTGCCGCCTGGCACCAGAAGGGTGGCACCAAAAGGGCGTTTGGTGCCAGGCACCAAATGGTCAAAAAGTGCCACCCTATTTGCATAATTTTGAGGATGTGGTAGGAAGGCGCCGATTATATGCCAAGACAACACCGCCTGCTTGTTCCAGGAGAGTTTTATCAGCTTATTTGTAGGGGTAACAATAAGATGAAACTTTTTATCGACAGAGAGGATTTCATTTTTTACCTTTCGCTCGTTAATAATTATTTTAAAACTACCGATATTAAAATTTCCTATTATGTACTAATGAGCAATCATGTACATCTCACCGTTCGTGCAGGTTCTTCGGAATCCCTATCTTTGGTGATGCAAAAAATTAATCAATCGTATTCAAGATACTGGCATAGGCGTTACGAATTTGTCGGTCATATTTGGCAAGGGCGGTTTAAGAGCCTCCTCCTCAGCGATGATGCCTATTTATTGACCTCTGGTATTTATGTTGAACTGAATCCCGTGAGAGCGGGTATGGTTGCAATCCCAGAAGATTATCAATGGTCAAGCTATGCCGCGCATGCTTTTGGCAAAAAGGATAATATAGTAGATATTTTTTACGATCCTGCCTATCTCGCTCTGGGCACGGACCAACATTCAAGAGAAATTGCATTTCGCGCTCTCGTAAAAATGTGGATGAACTATAAAAAGGTGCCTGGCACCAAACAGGCTTTTGGTGCCAGGCACCAAGGGCGAAAAGGATAAGAAATGCCGTTGACATGAGTTCGGGGGTTCGGTAGCCTAAGCTTATTCTAAGGGCCGCTAGCTCATTTGGTAGAGCGCTTCCATGGCATGGAAGAGGTAAAGGGTTCGATTCCCTTGCGGTCCACCACCCCGCTGAGCGGGGTTTCAGATAGAGGAAGGCGACGCTTAGCGTCGCTGCTTTTAGGCCCGCTAAGCGGGGCTAGAGGAAGCCGCAATTTTTTATACGTATGTCTCTCAAAATTGGTATCGTCGGTCTCCCGAACGTTGGGAAGTCCACGCTATTTAAGGCGATCACAAAAAAGCAGGTCGACTGCGCGAACTACCCCTTTTGCACCATCGAACCGAACGTTGGTGTTGTTGCGGTACCCGATCAACGACTTGATGCACTTGCGAAAGTTTCGCGCTCGGCGAAGATCGTTCCTGCAACGATTGAGTTTGTGGACATCGCTGGCATCGTTGCAGGTGCGTCAAAAGGTGAGGGACTCGGCAATAAATTTCTTGCGCATATTCGTGAGGCGGATGCGATTATTGAAGTGGTGCGCGCGTTTGAAAATAAAGATATCGTGCATGTGGCGGGGAAGATCGATCCCGCATCTGATGTAGAAACGATCAATCTTGAATTGATTTATGCAGACCTTGCAACGGTTGAAAAGCGGCTTGATAACGCGAAGAAACAAGCGAAGAGCGGCGTAGAGCGTGACGGAAAAATTTTGATTGAAGCACTCGAGAAAGTGAACGCAAAATTACTTGAGGGTCACGCTGCACGAACCGCAGAACTGAACGATGACGAACTCCGCGTAATGAAAGAATTGCAGCTGCTCACGATGAAGCCGATGTTGTACGTCGTGAACGTTGATGAAGAGCAGCTTAAGTCGGGATACGCGATCGCATCGCTTCCGAAAGATATACAAATTCCTCTCTGTATTCGACTTGAAGAAGAACTTGCATCGTTACCGGCGGGGGAAGTGCAAGAATATCTTTCCGCACTCGGTCTTGAGATGACCGGTCTCGATCGTCTGATCGAGGCGGGGTATGCACTGCTCGGCCTCATGACATTTCTTACTTCGGGAGAGATCGAAACAAAAGCGTGGACGATTTCTCGTGGTACCAAAGCGCCACAAGCGGCAGGCGTAATTCATACTGACTTTGAAAAGAATTTTATTCGCGCAGAGATCATTGATTGGAAAGATTTTGTAGACATTGGTGAGTCTGGAGCGCGAGAAAAAGGAAAACTTCGTGTTGAAGGAAAGGATTACGTGATGCGCGACGGCGACGTGTGCCATTTTAGGATCGGCGGATAATAAAAATACCCCGCAGATTGGCGGGGTATTTTTATATTCGCAACCGTACGATTTCTCGCCACACTAACTGATTTTTCCGTCCGTAGAGGAGGCCATGATTTTTTGTTTCTTGTGCACCGAGACGTGAGGTGATAGGTGCGGGCAGGAGCGGTTCGGTTTTGAAACCGATTCGCTCGAACTCTTTCGTGCTCATGCCATGTTTTTCTGTA
Source organism: bacterium (assembly GCA_023246225.1). GTDB lineage: Bacteria > Patescibacteriota > Patescibacteriia > SG8-24 > SG8-24 > JAHFIV01. Next base: position 14,689 of record JAHFIV010000013.1, on the reverse strand, counting down.
CCGAGGATGTACACGGGAAGCGCGAGTACGACTGATGCGCCTGGTTTTAAGATCCGTTTCCATGAAGAGAGCGATTCATAGTACAGACGTGATAGTTCATGCAGAGTTTTTTGAATCTCGCCGCGCTTTTCTTTTCCTGTGCGTGGCGGACCAAGAAAAGGTTCGCTCACGATCGCGTCGATCGATTGATCTTTAATTTGCTGACCGATGCTTCGCGCATCCGCAACGAAAACCTCCGTACTCTTTTCTGCCGACACAAGTTTTTTTTCTTTCAGCCAGTCAATATTTTTTTTCGTCGCTTCAACCGCCTTCGGATTTTTATCACTGCCAAATATTTTATCAAATCCCATCTGCAATGCTTCGGTGAGGATCGTGCCGGACCCGCAGAACGGATCGAGAAGCGTGGCGTCACTTGTGGTGTTTGCAAGATTGATCATGATTCGCGAAAGTTTTGGCGGGAGCATTCCTTGGAGTGTGTCGCGTTCAGGACGACCATAATCCACAAGAGAAAATTCCTCGAATGGTTGCACGACGATCGTTTTGCCAACATGCATCACGTCTTTTTTTGCGAGCACAACGAATTCGCCGCCCTCTTCGAGCATTTTATTTTTACTGACCGCGACTGAGGTAAGCGTCGGTCCTGTTTGCGCTTTCACCCATCGCGCGCCGCAGCCCGCTTCTTTGAGGCCGCGCTTCACCTGCATGCCGACGTTTTTAAAACGTCCCGCGATAACACCGGCCTTGTTTTCTGGCGCTTCATCATCGAGCGAATACACACTAAGTCCAAAGGTAACGCTGCGGCGGTTCGCAAGTCGTTCGATCATGTGTTCGGCGAGCAGCTCCGGATCGATCGGCATCTCTTCCGCAGTAATTTCACCGATTTTAATCGTGCCGCCGAGGCGGTTCATAAACGCACTCGCGTCGAGAGTTTTTCCTGGCGCTCCGTCGACGATCATCGCCTGCTTTCCCATCTCGGCTACAGTAAAATCGCGACTGTCGAGCAGCGCGCTGATCTCTGCCGTGGAGAGCACGGCGTTTGTGCCAAGAATGAAGAAGTATCGCATAGCATTGCCACGTTACCCGATTTCCATGGTTTTGACCAGGTGTGCTCGGTGCCTGGCACCAAAAGGGCATTTGGTGCCAGGCACCAAAGTGCATAAAAGTGCCACCCTTTGATTTGGACCACCGCCGATCCCTTGGCACGTCGTTCGCGAACGACGTGACGCGAACGACGCGCCTTGTCATACGTCTCGCTGCATGGTAAGGTTCGGCCTGTTGATGCAAATAAGCATCTTTTAGCCTTATTTCCGCACCCTACAACTGTAGGGTCGTGCGAATAGCACGAATAAGGTGAATCCTCCGATATGGAGAACTACGAACTTCTGTATATCGTCCCGGCGAAATACACCGATGCTGAACTCGACTCCCTCATGGAGAAGGTGAAGGGCATGGTGGCGACCGCGGGCGGCAACGTAACCGAGATGCACAGCCTCGGCAAACGAAAACTTGCGTATGCTATCGGGCAGGTACGCAACGGTAACTACGTCCTCAATTATTTTCAGGCAGAGCCAGCGTCACTCGCAAAACTGAACGACACCCTGCGTCTTTCAACAGATATCGTCCGTCATCTCGTGGTTGTGCGCGACAAATATCTCGTGAAGATTCCGTCGCTCGTTGAGGTGGAAGCCGCACGTGGTGATGAAGAGGAGCGGACGCATGCCGTTGCTGCACCTGTGCCAGCGCGTGTACAGGCTCCGGTCGCACCGAAAGATCCTATGTCTATGGAAGAACTGGATAAGAAGTTAGACGAGATCTTGACGGAAGAGGTACTCTGATATTAACTGCTCGGGCCCTCTGTTCGAAACACTCTTTCGTAGAGGTCACCGTCTGATCTAATTCTTCAGGGATCTGAGACCTATGAATCTCAACCGCGCGACAATCATCGGAAACCTTACTCGCGATCCAGAGGTGCGTACGACACCAAACGGAAAAAGTGTCGCCTCGTTCGGTGTCGCCACCAACTATAGTTGGACCGACGCCGCAGGACAGAAGCAAGAAAAAGTGGAGTTTCATAATATGGTCGCGTGGGGGAAGCTCGCAGAGATCTGCGGTCAGTACCTCGCCAAAGGACGCAAGGTATATATCGAAGGGCGATTGCAGACGAGAGAGTGGGAAGGCCAAGATGGTCACAAGCGCAACCGTACCGAGATCATGGTAGAAAATATGATCATGCTTGATCGCGGTAACGGTGCTTCTGCTGGCGCCCCTCTGCAACACGCGACAGCACCTGCGACTGTTGGTGCAACAAAGACCGAGACTGCCACCGATGATGAGATTCGTGTTGAAGACATCCCGTTCTAGAGAGTTCTATGATGCAAAAAAATCACAAAAAAAATAGCGATCCGTTCAACACCCAAAAGCATTGTGGGTTTTGTATCAAAACAGTGAGAGCTGTTGATTACAAGGACGCAACCGCACTGCGTCGTTACACATCATCTTACGGAAAGATCGTTCCGCGTCGTCGTAGTGGTGTGTGCGCAAAGCACCAGCGCATGCTCTCTGAGGCGATCAAGAAGGCACGCGTCATGGCGCTCCTTCCTTACGCGGTGAGATAGGAATGAAGAGGAAGTAAGCCCCCGTCACTCGAGAAGAGGGCGGGGGTTTTCGGTATATGAACGAAGATATGCAAAATTGGGAGCGATTGCGGACCGACATCGCATACCGCACGAAGATGGAAAAGCGCGCAGTGATTCTTGCTGCAGTGCGTGATTTTTTTCGATCAAAACATTTTCTTGAGGTGGAAACTCCGACGCTCGTTTCAGTGCCGGGAATGGAACCGCATTTGGATCCTTTTCAGACGTCACTCATGAGCATTGACGGTGCGCGGCGCGACGCACACCTGATCACTTCACCAGAATACGCGATGAAAAAGTTGCTCGCTGGTGGCCTAGAGCGCATTTTTGAGATCGCTCGCGCATATCGAAACGGTGAGCCGTGGGACGGTGGCCACAATCCGGAGTTCACCATGATCGAGTGGTATCGCGCGAACGCTGACTACACTGTGATCATGTCTGATCTTGAGCAGATGGTTGTTTCGGTCGCGAAAACCGTTGCTGGTTCGGAGAAGATACAGTATCAAGGAAAAGAAATCGATCTCAGTACGCCGTGGCCGCGGATGACGGTTGCAGAAGCGTTTGACCGGTACACAGGAATCGATCTCGCTCGTGGGATCGATGATCCGGAATGGTTCCGCCACGCAATCGCCGCGAAAGATGTTTTGTTGCAAGATGCCGATTCTTTCGATGATGTATTTTTTAAATTATTTTTGCGTGATATTGAACCGAATCTCGGCACTGATCGCCCAGTCATTCTTTATGAATATCCGCGTTCGATGGCTGCGCTCGCGCGGATCAAATCGTCTGATTCGCGATATGCAGAACGTTTTGAAGCGTACTGTGGCGGAATGGAACTCTGTAACGCCTTTTCTGAATTGAATGATGCTGCTGAGCAACGGCGTCGTCTCGAAGAGGAACGCACACTTCGCCGTACTTTGGGCAAAGATGACTACGGTGTAGACGAGGCGTTTCTTAAGGCGGTCGGGATGATGCCGGAATCGGCGGGTATTGCCTTAGGAATTGACCGTCTGGTAATGTTGCTTACAGACGCCGCTACGATTAGCGACGTATTGTTTTTCCCCGCGCGGGACATCTTCTAATCTTATCCTATGGCAGATACAACAGATTTGAAACGCGACGTATTCATCATGTTTAAAGACGCAATCTGTGCGGTCGCTGATTTTCAGCACGTGAACCCAGGTAAAGGCAGCGCGTTCGTGCGTACACGTCTTAAGAACGTGCAGACCGGAAAAGTTTTAGAGCATACGTTCAAAGCGGGCGAGAGCATCGACCTCGTCGATCTCGAACGTTCGAACATGCAGTATTTGTATCAGGATGAACTCAGCTACCAGTTCATGGATAACGCCAGTTTCGAACAGCATGGCATTTCGAAGGATTTGGTGGGGGAGAAGGGTCAGTATTTGAAAGAGGGCCAAGAGGTGATGGTGCTTTTGCACGGCGAGACCCCGCTCTCGATCGATCTCCCGAAAAAATTGACGTTCAAAGTTACGGAGGCGATGCCTTCTGAGAAGGGCGACTCTGCGCAGGGTCGTGTCACCAAAGAAGTGACTCTTGAGACTGGGATGAAACTCGCGGTGCCGATCTTTGTGAAGGAAGGTGATAGCGTCGTTGTGAACACTGAGACTGCAGAGTACGTCGAACGGGCATAAATACACTTTAGGAACCTCTGCAAAAGTCTCTTCCGGCTGAAAACGGTTATTTTTCCCGCATGGTATGACGCCACGTCCCGGGCGATATAGCCATATCGCTTGTGGCGTGTCCTCACACCATGCGGAAAAAATCTCTCGTTTTCAGCTTCGGAACATACTTTTGCAGAGGTCCCTTTAGGGTTTGACCTTTTCGCGCACCCTCCTTACCATGGTGTTGTTCGTGGTAGGTTATCATCCACGCACAAAGGAGCGTTGTCATGGGGAATTTTCCCGGTAAGTTTTTTGTCAGCCTTCTTGCTCTCGTGATCGCCCTGACTCCGCTTTGGTTTGGTCTGATCGCCCAACACTTCATCTCGTCGGTGTGGTTTGCGCAGCACCTTCTCGTGTCCGTCGTCGGACTCTGCCTCCTCAGCCTTACGCAGGCCTTTTTGTTCTTTCTTTGGCTCATCGGTTTTTACCTCGTCTGGATCTACGGTCCTAAAGAGTAGGATTCAGACAAAAAGCCCTCCGGTGATGAACCAGAGGGCTTTTTTTGTTTCTACGCCACCGCGGGTTCTTTTTCCTCCTCCTCAACTTGCGCCACCGGAGCAGTGTCAGCCTCGAGCGTTTTTTTCATCACCGCGGCGCGGATCTCTTTCATCATTTTTGGATCTGCTCGCAGAGAAGTTTTGGCGGTCTCGCGTCCGACACCGAGTTTGGTGTCTCCGTAGGAGTAGCTGTTCCCATTCTTTGTGAGCACACCCATCTCTGTGCCGAGATCGAGCATGTCACCGGAGATCGAAATGCCTTCATTATACATAATGTCGAATTGGCAGGTACGGAACGGCGGCGCAACTTTGTTCTTCACCACTTTTACCTTCACTTGGTTGCCGATCACTTTTTCATTTTGTTTCAACTGCGCAGAGCGGCGAACCTCGAGGCGAACTGACGAGTAAAATTTCAGCGCGTTGCCGCCGGTGGTCGTTTCGGGGTTGCCGAACACGATACCAATTTTCATGCGGATTTGGTTGATGAAAATGACGGTGGTGTTTGTTTTTGAAACGATGCCGGTGAGTTTGCGAAGCGCTTGGCTCATCAGTCGCGCTTGCAGTCCCATATGCTGATCACCCATCTCGCCATCGATCTCTGCTTTTGGCACGAGCGCAGCAACGGAGTCCACTACAACTACATCGACCGCCGCAGATCGCACGAGCGTCTCAACGATCTCGAGCGCCTGCTCGCCAGTGTCTGGTTGCGAGATCAGAAGATCGCGCGTTTTTACGCCGAGTTTTGCCGCGTACTCAGGATCGAGTGCGTGTTCGGCATCAACGAACGCCGCAGTACCACCAAGTTTCTGTACCTCAGCGACGGTGTGCAGCGCGAGCGTCGTTTTTCCTGACGCTTCAGGTCCGTAGATTTCGACGATGCGTCCACGCGGCATGCCACCGATACCGAGTGCGATGTCGAGCGACAGACAACCGGTCGGGATCGCATCGACCTCCATTTTTTTTGCATCACCAAGTTTCATAATCGAGCCGTCCCCGAAACGTTCTTTGATTTGGGCGATCGCTGCACCAACCGCGCGCGCACGATCATCTTTTGCTTCTGTCGTTTTCGTTTTTCGCTCCTTGTCGGTCTCTTTGGTGGGGGACATAAAGAAATGAAAATTAATTATTGCCCGCCTTTATACCAGTGTCATTAATACGCGCAAGTGGGCATGCACAAACCCTAGTATAGCAGGTTTTTGAGCTTCTTGTTCGGTTTCTGTTCGGGTATGTCAAGGGTAGGCTGTGGATAACAAAAATCGGCCAACGAGGCCGATTGCTTATGGTGTTTTCGGGGGGATCGCTGGTCCAAGCACCGCTGGTTCTAGTTTTGGTGGGAGCACAATAATTCGTCGAGTCACGGTCATGGGCCTGCTGTGTTTTTTTGCACCGATGATCGTGATGACGTTCAATCCCTCTTGGAGATCCAATGTGTCTTTAAAATTTCCGTTGCTGTCTGGGCTGATAGATTTTCCATTGATCGCGAGCGCAACTTCGCTCTCTGTTTTTCCTTCTATAGATATCGTTCGATTTTCTGTGGCGAGCCCTTCGGTTGGCGACGAAACGGTGATCGTCGGAGGTGTCACAATTTTTGTGATCTGCACACCGAAGTACGCGATGAGCCCGACCACCACGATGCCGAGCAACACTGACTGCACGATTCGCGGCGTCACCACGAGCTGACTGTCAGGCACCGATGTTGAGGGATGTATGCGACGTATATCAACGCGTGCTTGCCCCAACGCACGAACTCGCTCGCGTCGATAATGCTCGAGCAGTGTGGCGGATTCGAATCCTAAAAATTTTCCGTATGCTTTGAGATAGATTTTTGTGTAGACGTCATCAGCGAGATCGCCATGCGCATCATTTTCAAACAAGTGCAGGTACTGTTCAGGAATTTTTGTGCGTCGCGAAATTTCCGTGCATGTCACACTTTTTTCTTCTCGTGCCTGACGAAGCAATGCGCCCACGGAGTCAGCGACGATATGTGTTGTCGTTGTTGCACGTCGAGGCATGTTTTGTGTACTAAACGTTTGTACTTTCGTCGTCATTGTCGGCTGCATAATGATTCCCATCGACATCACCGACAGGCGAGACAAGTATTTGGCGTGGCTTCGCACCGTCCCCAGGACCAATAATACCTTTTTCTTCAAGGAGATCCAAGAGTCGTGCGGCGCGTGCGTAACCGATTTTTAACCGACGCTGCAAATACGATGCCGACGCCTTGCCGGCACGAACCACCGTGTCGCGCGCTTCCTCGAGCAGCTCATCGTCTCCGTCTGAGTTATATCCAAAATCCATTCCACCTACACCGGATTTTTTTTCAGTGACGCCTTCCTCATAGCGCACCGGTTCATCGAGTTGCTCCATCAGAAAATCAACCACTTTGCGAATTTCACGATCGCTGACATAGCAGCACTGGATGCGTTTCGGTTTTGAGAGATCGGAGGAGATAAACAGCGAGTCGCCACGACCGACCAATTTTTCTGCACCGGTCGTATCAAGAATCGTACGCGAGTCGGTTGCCGACGCAACAGAGAACGCGATGCGCGCGGTGATGTTTGCTTTGATGAGGCCGGTGATCACATCGACCGACGGACGTTGCGTCGCGACGATGAGGTGGATCCCGACCGCACGCGACATCTGCGCGAGACGGATGATTGCAGTCTCCACCTCTGCGGCGGACGCGACCATCAAGTCGGCGAGTTCGTCGATGACGATCACAATGAACGGCATTTTTTCTTCTGCCGTTTCATTGTACGAACCGATGTCGCGCTTTCCTGCTTTTGATAACAAATCAAAACGGCGATCCATTTCTCCGATCGCCCACTTAAGTGCGTTGATTATTTTCGGGACCTCGGTGATCGCTGGCGTGAGAAGATGCGGAATCCCGTTGTACACCGGAAGTTCGACGCGCTTCGGATCGATAAGAAGCAACTTCATGTCGTCAGGACTGTTCTCGAACAGCAACGACAAAATGATGGTGTTCAAACACACTGTTTTTCCTGAGCCGGTCGCGCCCGCAACGAGCAGGTGCGGCATTTTGCCGAGCTCGGCGACCCACGGTTTTCCGGCGACATCTTTGCCGAGACAAAATGTGAGATTCGATGTGCGCGAATGAAACTCTTTTGAATCGAGCACTTCTTTGAGACTCACGATCGCAACCGAGTGATTCGGCACTTCGATACCGACAAGCGATTTTCCGGGGATCGGCGCCTCGATTCTGATCGGATGCGCAGCAAGCGAGAGCGCGAGGTCGTTTGAAAGACCGGTGATGCGCGCGAGTTTGATGCCGTCTGCGGGTTTGAGCGCGAATTGCGTGACGGTCGGTCCGACGCTCACTTCGCCCATCTCTACGGGAATACCAAAATTTTCGAGCGTCTTTTTAATAACATGCATCTTGCCGTTCACGTCGCCCGCGGTTGGTTTTGCAGATTTGGATTCGAGCAAATCGAGCGGAATTTCTACTTTTGTTGCACGTTTTCTTTTTACCGCCGCAGTCATCGCCGCAGCTTCTGTTTCTGCCGCGCTCATGTAGTGTGTAGTCGGTGTAAATTCAGGTGATGACTCAGGAACGGGGCGTTTTAAAAAAGATGATGGACCGTCTTCATTCATCGCAACATGTTCTGTTGGTGTCACTCCGGTTCGCGACCAGGGGAGAACGCCTCGGACTTTTGTAAGGAGGTCGTACAAGGATACATTGAAAGCCAAGACGATGGTGCAGGTGATCAGCGCAATCAGCACGAGCAAACTCGCCCAATATCCCATGAATGAAAAGAGCGGATATCCGAGCAGTAAACCGACGTATCCACCCGCGACACTAAGATTGTCGATGTACAGCATCGCGTCTTTTGAGGGAAACCGAGCGACATCGAGCACTGCACCAAAATTTGCGAATAAAAATAGTGCACCAAGCACGACCGAAGTTTTGATCGGAAATTGTTCTGGCCACGCGAGTCGTCCGGCGATAATGAGGAGCACGAATGGAAAGGCGTATTTTGTGAGGCCGAACATTGCGGCGAGCGCTTCGTCAATATAATGACCAACGGTACCCGCGAGACCCAAAAAAGCGAGGCATGAAAGGATGGCGACGACGAACGAGAGCATGGCCAGAAGCTCTCGTTTTATTCTCGGATTCAGTGCAGGGCCTGCACTTTTTTCTCTGCGCCGCTCATTTTTTCTTACCTTCGGCATAGTGCAATCATAGCAGTTTTGTATCTCGATCGGAAAGGCTGCGAATCCTGAAACAGTGTTGAGCAACTCGAGGAAAAGATGAGGTACTCCAAGCAGAGAAATTCCACATCACCGCATAATTGAAGATGGACAAAGAATGCCCAGCGCAAGCGATGCGGATTACCTCGTTGTTCTCGAGCGATCGTTCCGCGCGGAATTCGCAGCCATTTCGAGCGAGATGTGAGAGTTAATTATAACATGGTAATAAAAAAAGAAGCCCCCACCGTAGAGAGGGGGCTCGCCACGTGGGACGGTAACGTCCTTTACGTGGCTTTATTGCGATTCGATTGTCGCGCAGATCGGGCACTCTGTATCGGCTTCGGCTGCGTGCTCGCCACGAACGTGTGCGCTTTCGAGGCACCATGCGGCGTAGGCTCGATTGTCTTCCTCGGAGCGTCCGACGCGTGGAGTGGAGGAGGGGAACTTTGCACGTAGGCGCCGAAGCGTACCCGCGAGAGGGAAGATGCCAGACCCTGGTTGGCAGGGCTCAGCACTTCGCGACTTTGCGATACGCTCTGCATGGTACCCGCAACGTACGAGGCTCGGAATGAGCTCGAGAATTCCCACCCCGTTCATGTCGCAGGCCTCGTTGTACATCTCTGCAGCCGGTCCGGTTTCGGAGCACCCATCGAAGGTGCAGCGGTGCGAGACGTCCTGTCCAAAGATCTGCGTGTTCGGGTTCGCGGGCTTTTGCGGTGTTGTCATGCTCGGCTCCTTACGTGGGACCTTGGCACAGGGACTCCGGCTTGTCAAAGGGATGTTCGGTGCCTGGTACCAAGAAGATCGATGGTGCAGAAGTTTGCGGATTTATCGGTTTGCGGCTTCAGGGATATTTTTGGGCAACTTTTTATACACAGGACCGCATTCGAGAAATCGCTTATTTAAGGCAAAAAATCTGTACTCTTGACAAGCTATTGTGTTTGGCCTTGACGTACTTTTCCACAGCTGCTATTCTCATCCAGAACATCCGTGGCTTACACCGAACCACGGAGGGGTACTGTGCCCTGATAATCGGCGCAGCCATTGACCGCAATGATGGCCGAACATCCCGCTTCATAAAGAATGATCCTAATCGCTCTGTCACTGCGCCAAAATAAAGGCTCAGGAGGATGACAGGGGCGATTTTTTGTCGTTACACCCCGTTCTTCCCATTTTATTCACTATTTTGCGCCTGAACGCACTAGCTACTTTCGCCTATGATTTTCAAACGCCTCGCGCCTAAGACCAGGGAAAGGAAGACGTTCACCGACATCACCGACTCGATGCGCCTCCCTGACCTGATCGAGGTTCAGAAGCGCTCGTACGACTGGCTTTTTAAGGACGGCATCCGCGAGCTTTTCGAGGAGGTCTCCCCAGTCAAAGATTTCATCGGTCGTGATTTGGAGCTGTATTTTCTCAATTATTATCTCGACGAACCGAAGTTCGACGAGAATACCGCGAAGTCAAAAAACCTCACGTTCGAAGCGCCGCTCCGCGTGAACGCGCGACTGATCAACAAGCGCACCGCAGAAACCAAGGAGCAAGAAATTTATCTCGGCGACTTTCCGCTCATGACCGATCGCGGAACGTTTATCATTAACGGCATCGAGCGTGTCGTTGTTTCGCAGCTCGTTCGTTCCGCTGGTGTGTTTTTCACCTCTGAATTTACTCGTGGTCGAAAATATTTCGGTGCGAAAATTATTCCGAACCGTGGTGCGTGGCTCGAACTTGAAACCGATTCTTCGAACGTGATTTGGGTGAAGATCGATCGCAAGCGCAAGGTTGCGGTCACTTCGTTGCTTCGTGCTTTCGGATATACGGGAGATGAAGAAATTCTCGCGCTTTTTAAAGATGCTGACCGTCATCCGAGCATCAAGTACATCGAAAACACACTCGCAAAGGATGCGGCAACAAACGAAGAAGAAGGTCTCAAAGAAGTGTACAAGCGCATCCGTCCAGGCGACCTCGCAACGACAGACAACGCGCGCTCGCTCATCTACTCGATGTTCTTTAATTTTGATCGTTACGATCTTGGAAAAGTCGGTCGCTACAAATTCGCGCAGCGTTTTGCGATCGAGTACACGCAAGATCAGATCGAAAAACCAGAGCATCGTATTTTGAAGCGCGAAGACATCGTTGCGATCGTGCGCGAAATTATTCGGTTGAACATCACACAGGAAGAACCGGATGACGTCGATCACCTCGGCAACCGCCGTGTGCGCGCCGTCGGCGAACTCGTGCAGAACCGTCTTCGCGTCGGTTTGTCGCGCATGGAGCGCATCATTAAAGATCGCATGTCCACGATGGATATCATGACGCTTACGCCATCGCGTCTTGTGAACGCACGTCCGATCATCGGCGTGGTGCGCGAATTTTTCATGTCGTCGCAGCTTTCGCAGTTCATGGATCAGACGAATCCGCTTTCGGAACTCGAACACAAGCGTCGTCTCTCCGCGATGGGTCCGGGCGGTTTGTCGCGTGAGCGCGCCGGGTTCGAGGTGCGCGACGTGCATCCGACGCACTACGGCCGCATCTGTCCGATCGCCACTCCTGAAGGTCCGAACATCGGTCTTATCGGTCACCTTGCGAGCTACGCGCGCGTGAACGAATACGGTTTCATCGAGACACCGTATCGTAAAGTGATGAAAGACAAAAAAGGTGTTCGTGTGACCGATGAAATCGTGTACTTGAACGCGTTCATGGAAGAGAAGTCGATCACCACTTCTGCGACAACAAAATTAGATGAGAACGGTTATTTTCTTGAAGAAAAAGTGCCGGTTCGTAAGAACGGTGAGCCGACCGTTGAGTCCGCAGAAAAAGTGGATTACATGGACGTGTCTTCGAAACAAATTATCTCCATCGCAACTGCGTGCGTGCCTTTCCTTGAACATGACGACGCAAACCGCGCGCTCATGGCAACGAACATGCAACGTCAGGCGGTACCGTGCATTAAACCGGATGCGCCGATCATCGGTACCGGTTTTGAGCGCCGTGCGGCAGAGGACTCCGGGCACGTCGTCCTCTCTGAAGTCGATGGCGTGATCGCATCAGTGCAAGGCGATCGCATTGAAGTGTTGAGTGACGAAGGTCAAACAAAAGTGTACCAACTGAACAAATTTGTTCGCTCGAACTCTTCGACGTGTATCAACCAGCGTCCGACGGTGATGAAAGGACAAAAAGTCAAAGCGGGTGACGTGCTCTCCGACGGTGCGTCGGTTGATGGTGGTGAACTCGCGCTCGGACAAAACCTGCTCGTCGCGTTCCTTTCTTGGGAAGGGTACAACTACGAAGACGCAGTTATTTTAAATGAACGATTGATTCAGAACGATCGCTACACTTCTATTAACATCGAGAATTATCAGATCGATGTCCGCGAAACAAAACTTGGACCAGAAGTCGTGACGTCGGATATTCCAAACATCAGCGAAGAAAAATTGAAGAACCTCGATGAGAGCGGCATCGTCCGCGTCGGCGCGGAGGTCGTCTCTGGCGACATTCTTGTCGGTAAAATCACACCGAAAGGTGAAACTGAACTCTCTGCAGAAGAGCGTTTGCTTCGCGCGATCTTCGGTGAGAAAGCGCGCGACGTTCGTGATAGTTCGCTCTATCTCGAACACGGTGGTCACGGAAAAGTTGTTGATGTGAAAATTTTCTCGCGCGATGCGGGCGACAAACTTCCACCAGGCGTGATCCAGTCGATCCAGGTTTCGATCGCCGCACTCCGCAAAATTCAGGTCGGTGACAAAGTTGCAGGTCGTCACGGCAACAAAGGTGTGGTGTCAAAGGTTGTTCCGCAAGAGGACATGCCGTTCCTTGAAGATGGCACGCCAGTCGACGTCATTCTTTCTCCGCTCGGCGTCGTGTCGCGTATGAACCTCGGTCAGATTCTTGAAACACACCTCGGTCTTGCCGCGAACGCACTCGGGTATCACGCGGTTACGCCAGCACTGAACGGCATCACCGAAGCACAGATTCGCGAACAGCTGATCAAGGCCGGCTTCCCCGAAGACGGTCAGGTGAAGCTTTTTGACGGTCGCACCGGTGAGCAGTTCGATAACAAAGTGACAGTCGGCTACATCTACGTGATGAAGCTGAACCACATGGTTGAAGATAAAATTCACCAGCGTTCGATCGGTCCGTACTCGCTCATCACCCAGCAACCGCTCGGTGGTAAGGCGCAGTTTGGTGGTCAGCGTTTCGGTGAAATGGAAGTGTGGGCGCTTGAAGCGTACGGTGCCGCGCACACGCTGCAGGAAATTCTTACTATCAAATCCGACGACGTGCCTGGCCGCTCGAAGGCGTATGAATCGATCATCAAGGGTGAGCCGATCAAGAAGATCAACATCCCTGAATCGTTCAACGTTCTCGTTCGCGAACTCAAGGGTCTCTGTCTGGACGTCGAGCTCATGAAAGACAAACAGAAAGTTGATGAGAACGAGAAACCGATGCTCGTGCCGCAGTTTAGCCGCGGTGTTGCACCGGAGAGTGCGCTCGACGAAGAGATCGCCGAGAGCAGTCCAAGCGTCGGCTCCAAGTTGGACGCCGAAGAAGCGGAGAGCGAAGAATAACTCTTGGATGCGCGATCAAATATATGAATCCAATCGCTGAGCAATTCAAAATCCAGGAGTTCGACGCCATTCGTTTGAAGCTTGCATCACCAGAGGTGGTGCGCGCATGGTCTTACGGTGAAGTTTCGAATCCTGAAACGATCAACTATCGCACACAGAAACCGGAAAAAGGTGGTTTGTTTGCCGAAGAAATTTTCGGTCCATCAAAGGATTGGGAGTGTTACTGCGGCAAATATAAAAAGGTGCGTTACAAAGGAATCATTTGTGACAAGTGCGGCGTTGAAGTCACGCACTCGCTCGTTCGCCGTGAGCGCATGGGTCACCTTGAACTTTGCTCGCCGGTGTCACACATCTGGTTCCTGCGTGGCGTGCCGTCGAAGATCGGTCTCGTTCTCGATCTCTCGGTACAATCACTCGAGAAAGTGATCTACTTTGCGAACTTCATCGTCACTGAAGTGAATGATGAGGCACGCAAAGAGACGATCGAGCAGGTGAAGACTGAATATAAAGGTAAGAAAAAACAGATTGAAGGAGATTATAAACGCCAGTTAGAGATGGCGGAGAAGGATGCAAAGAACGATGCAGATAAGGAAAAGAAAATCTCCGCAGCGTTTGACGCGAAGCAGTTGCGTATGAAGGAGCTCGATGAGGATTTTTCTGGCGTGGAGAAAGAACTCAAAGAACTCAAGCCGTACAAAATTATTTCCGAAAGCACGTATCAAGAGTGGTCGCTCAAGTACGGCCATCTCTTTGAAGCGAGCATCGGCGCAGAAGCAATTCGTGAATTGCTTGCGAATATCGATATCGAGAAAGCGCAGAAACAGATTGAGGCAGATATGGTCGAAGAGCCGCTCGGTGCGAAGTACGACAAGCTCGTGCGTCGCATGAAGTTGCTTCATTCGCTCAAGCAGAACGGGATTCGTCCGGAATGGATGGTGCTCACTGTTGTGCCGGTTATTCCGCCAGATCTCCGTCCGATGGTACCGCTTGATGGTGGTCGTTTTGCCGCGTCAGATCTCAACGATCTGTATCGCCGCGTGATCAACCGCAACAACCGTTTGAAGAAACTGCAGGACCTCAACGCTCCTGAAGTGATCACG
>JAHFIV010000012.1 GCA_023246225.1 bacterium | reverse complement strand
CTTTCCCAGTCGGCGTAGCCGGTCTGCGTCGGCGGAATCTGCGCGGGAGAAGAGAGATGTGTGCATGCGACGTTGAGCGGTGCGGAAAGACCGGGAACATCCACAGTCGCGAACAGGCCGACGCGATTTGCACCGCTCGAAGGGATGTCGATCACCGCCGTATTCCTGAGCGGTGTTTTCGACATCAGTATCACACCGTTCCTCCCGCCGTAGAGGCGTGACGCACCGGAACCGAGACAGGTTGCGGAAGAACGATCGAGACTCTCACCCGCGGTTGCGAGAAGACAGTTGAGGCATGACTTACCGCCAGCAAGATACATCAGCAAGAGCTCACGCTTGCACTGATCGAGTGCGCACACCGCCGCGCGCTCATCTGTTGAATCCGCGCCGCAGTGGGCGAGGATGCAACTAACGATCGGGATGACCTGCAGGGCGTCGCAACGCGTATTTGGAAATTCGTTTTTCCCGCGCGTGTCAGCGAACAAGACGTGCTCCGGCGTGAGGTGAAGCGCGTTCACGATCGCGTCACGATCCTCATCCTTCCAGATTTCCTGAAGACACATGATGTCCCAGTCCGTGGTCTGGAGCGTGTGCACGACGCTCGGCGCGCGAGGCGTTGCGTACGGGACGATTCCCGGCGCGAGACCGGCGTTGAACGTCACGACTTCGAGCGGAGCGCGTATCGCTTCGCATGGCGCACTGGCCGTTGCGGACGTGCCGCAGCAACAGGTGAGACAGAGCATCGAAAACACCATCACAAAAAACCATCGCGCCATGAGAACCTCCGATGTTCACGAAACAAGAGAACCGCTGGGGACACAGTAGACAGTTCATGTTGAACAGTCAATCATCTCTCTTCTGTCATCCTGAACTTGATTCAGGACCCAGAAATGTAAAAAAAGCCAAACGGATTTCGTTTGGCTTTTTTCTGGATTCCGGCTCGGGGGCCGGAATGACAAAAAGAGAGAGGCCAGAATGACAAAAGAAGAGGGGTCGGAATGACAAAATGAGAGGCCGGAATGACAAGAAAAAATTACGCGATGCGTACCGCCTTGATGTTCACAAACTCCCGAATGCCGTAGCTTGCGAGCTCGCGACCGTACCCGGATTTTCCGATGCCACCGAACGGGAGACGCGGATCTGACTTCACCATGCTGTTGATGCCGACGAATCCCGCGTTCACGCGCGTGGCGAGTTGCTTTGCGCGCGCAATGTCACGCGTCCAAATCGACGCACCGAGACCGAACTCGGTGTCGTTCGCGATACGGATTGCATCTGCCTCATCCGCAGCTTCGATAACCGCAGCGATCGGACCGAACGTTTCTTCGTCATACGCCGGCATCCCCTTTTTCACACCAGAGAGAATCGTCGGTTCGAAGAAAAATCCAGGACGATTCGGTGTGCTCCCACCACAAACGAGCTTCGCGCCCAGTTCGAGCGATCCGCGCACTTGGCGTGCAGTGTCATCGCGACCAGATGCGGTCGAAAGCGGCCCCATCGTCGTTTGCTCATCCATCGGATCGCCCACGACCATCTTCGCCACTCCTTCTTTGAACAGCGCAACGAACTGATCGTGCACGCTCCGCACCACAATGAACCGTTTCGCCGCGATGCAACTCTGGCCCGCGTTTTGAAAACGCGCTTCGACCGCGATCCGCGCGGCCGCTTCGACATCCGCATCCGCAAGCACGATGTACGGATCGCTCCCACCGAGTTCGAGCACGGTCGGTTTGATCTCGCTACCACAAATCGCCGCGACCGACGCGCCGGCTTTTTCAGAACCAGTGAGCGTCGCCGCTTTCACGCGCGGATCACGAAGCACACCTTCGACAGCAGACACACGGATCGCGAGATTTTGAAAACATCCGGTGGGAAATCCCGCTTCGCGAATGATCTCTTCGAGTGCGATCGCGCACCCCTGCACGTTCGATGCGTGCTTCAGGAGGCCGACGTTTCCGGCCATGAGCGCCGGAGCAACGAATCGCATCACCTGCCAGTACGCAAAATTCCACGGCATCACCGCAAGCACGATCCCGAGCGGATCGAACCGCACGTAACTTTCGCTCGTCCCCGCATCGACGGTCTCTGGCGCGAGCATCGTCTCCGCTTCGTCCGCGTAAAAATCGCACACGAGTGCGCACTTCTCGATCTCCGAGATCCCCGCAGTGATCGGGCGGCCCATCTCAGAAGCAGCGATCGCAGCGAGCTCGCGTTTCTTTGCACGAAACGCAACACCGAGACGCTTCATGAGCGCAGCACGCTCAGCGAACGTCGTCTCGCGCCACTCTTCGAAAGCGCGTTGGCCGAGATCGAGACGCCGCGCGACTTCCGCGTCGTCCATCTCCGGATGTTCGGCGAATGCAACGCCTGTTGCGGGATTGGTCGAGATGAATGTCATAGACATGTGGTCTCCTTCTGCATCCCTCTATGGAATGCATTTTGAGAATGACAGGAAAAACGGATTATGGGCAAGAGGATCTACAGCAGGCACGTCTTCTCCTTCAACTCCCGCGTAAAAACGCGATCGTTCTCCGAATAATCGATCAGTACATCGATCAGATGCACCCCACCTTCATGAAAACACTGCGCAAGGAGCACACCGAGATCTCCCGCTTTTTCTACGCGATGCCCTTTTGCGCCGTACGCTTCCGCGTAGCGAACGAAGTCGGGATTGTTGTACTCCAGACCAAAATTTTCCATTCCACCAGCCTGCTGTTTCCATTTGATCATGCCGAATCCGCCATCGTTCACGATCACCACAACGAGATCGAGTTCGAGTCGCACCGCGGTTTCCATTTCTTGCGAGTTCATCATGAATCCCCCATCGCCACAGATCGCAACAACTTTTTGCTGCGGATGCACAAGCTTCGCCGCCATCGCGGACGGTAGTCCTGCACCCATCGTTGCGAGCGCGTTGTCGAGCAGAAGCGTGTTCGGTGCGTACGCAAGATAATTGCGCGCGAACCATAATTTGTACATCCCGTTGTCGAGCGCAAGGATCCCGTCCTCTGGCATCAACCGACGCACATCAGCAACAAGCCGCTGTGGCTTCACCGGAAACGCCGAATCATCGGCGTGTTCCGCAACGTGCGCATCGAGCTGCGTCTTTACTTTCATAAAGTATGCGAAGTCCCAATGCGACTGCGGCTTCACCTGATTTTTCAGTTGCCACACGGCGTTCGCGATGTCACCGACAACTTCTGCTTGCGGAAAATAAATATCATCGACCGCCGCCGCGGTGAAATTCACATGAATCACTTTGGTGCCACCGTGTTTCATAATAAACGGTGGTTTTTCTACGACATCGTGACCGACGTTGATAATCAAGTCGGCTTTTGCGATCGCGCAGTGCAAATAATCATGATCAGAAAGCGCAGCGGTGCCGAGATATTTCGGGTGTCGCTCATCAACCACACCCTTGCCGAGCTGTGTCACAAAAAAGGGAATGCCGGTCGCGTCGATGAACTCGCGCAGCATCGTCGAAGTGATCTTGCGATTCGCGCCCGCGCCGATGAGCAGTAACGGATGCTCCGCAGCTTCGATCATCCGCGCTGCTGCGTCGATCGCTTTGTCTTCTGCAATCGGTCGACGTGCGCGCGCTGGTTCGAACGGTTCACCGTCGCATTGTTCTGCTGCGACATCTTCAGGAAGTTCGAGATGCACCGCACCGGGTCGCTCTTCCTGCGCAACACGAAACGCTTCCCGCACCGCCGCAGGAATCGCGGAACCGTTCACGATCGTTCGCGCATACTTCGTCACCGGTCGCATCACTTCGGTCGCCTCGACGATCTGAAATCTCCCCTGCTTACTTTTTTTGATCGGCTTCTGCCCGGTGATCATCAGCATCGGCATCCCGCCGAGCTGCGCGTACGCGGCCGCAGTCACAAGATTCATCGCGCCAGGACCGAGTGTGGAAAGACACACGCCCGGTCGACCGGTAAGTCGTCCGTACGTCGCGGCCATAAATCCCGCACCTTGTTCATGCCGCGTCACCACAAACGTGATCCCCGACGTGCGAAGTGATTCAAGGAGATCCAAATTTTCTTCCCCCGGCACGCCAAAAACATGGGTCACTCCCTCTGTTTTTAGCGCTTGCACAAAGACATCGGATGCTTTCATAGACCCATTCAAAATTAGCTTAGAGTCGAAAAACGTCAGATGCGTGCGAAAGCCGCTTGAGGACATTGAGGAATACCGGTGGTATTACGAGATGTTCGAGAGTGGCTTGCGGCCGCATATGACGTTTTGCAGACATAAGCTAATTTTGAATGGGTCTATAGTTGACGCTCCCATGGAAATAAGGATATCCTTTCCACACATTATCATCTTATCATCCAAAGAAATATGTCCTGCAATGATGGAGCGTGCTGCGGTGGGGGTTGCGAAGAAGAGACGTCCGGACCGATGTTTCCTGGCATCAAAGTGAATAAGCCTGCGCCATCGTTCATGAACGTCGCCGCGTACCAAAAAGGTAAGGGTGACGCCAATGGATTCACCAAGGTGTCGCTGCGTGACTATCGTGGTCGTTGGGTGGTGCTGTTTTTCTATCCGCGCGATTTCACGTTCATCTGCCCGACAGAAATCAAAGGATTTGCAAAAATGGAAAAAGAATTCGCCGCGCTCGGCTGCGACGTCATCGCCGCGTCAACGGATTCTGAGTGGAGTCACAAAAATTGGTTCGAACGTGATTTGACGGACGTGTCCTATCCGATTCTCGCAGACACCACACTCGAAATCAGCCGCGCGTATGGCGTGCTGAACGACGACGGTTCCTCTGCGCGCGGATTGTTCGTGATCGATCCGGAAGGCGTGGTGAAGTACGTCGTGATCTCGACCGGCTCTGTCGGTCGCTCGGTGAAAGAAACGCTCCGCGTTCTCAAAGCTGTGCAATCCGGCGACCTCTGCCCTGTCGAATGGGAAACGGGAGAGAAGACGCTCGGAAAAGCGTAATCAATAAAAGACGGGAGCAGGTCCCGTCTTTTATGTTGCAACCGTTCGTATTTCCAAAGGGTGGCACTTTTTGACCATTTGGTGCCTGGCACCAAAAGCCTGTTTGGTGCCACCCTTCTGGTGCCAGCCAGGCACCGAGGAGTTTTGTGCTCAAATAAAAACACCTCGTCTTGCGACGGGGTGTTTTTGTGCCGTGTGCTTAGAACTGGCGTGGGCCGAAGTTCTTGCGGCGGTTGCGGTTGCAATCGCGGCAGTACACGGGACGATCTGCCTTCGGCTCGAAAGGGAGTTCGGTGATATCTGCACCGCAATCCGCACACTTGAGACCGAGAGCTGACACGTCGACGAGTTTGCGTGGGGCGAAACCGCCCTGTTGCTGATCGAAGGACATGTAAGTACTTGTTGGACCAGCACTTCGCTGGACCTTTCTTATTTAACGACCTTTTTGGGTAAACGTTCTTACTTTGGAAACTCTCTCGTGAGAATATTCCTTTGGCCTTCGCTGACCGGCAGAGCCGGCTTCTTCAGCCTCTCGTCTAACTTTTTTACCACTGCATCGCAGGATATCGACTAACCGTTTCGCTGTCAACACCTTTCTTTCTGAAATCGCGCGAACGCTTCACGAAGTGCGGACCATGAATCTTCCGTCGCCGCGCGTTCTTCGTCGGTGAGTTCGAAATAATTTCGTCCACCGAACTGCGGGAATGACGTGATTGAGCACAACCAGATCCCCTCGCAGTACCATTGCGGATTGAACGTCTCGTCGATCACTCCGTCCATCGCGCGCGCTTCGGCAGAAAAGAGCAATTCACCACGATGCGCAAGCGCGATAGCTTCATGCCATTCCACCGTGCGATCTTTTGCACCACGCATCATATCGAGGAGCGTCGCAATTCTTTCTTTGTCACTCGCGGCAAATCGCCGCGTGCGGAGCGGATCCCATCCGGGGAGCGACGGGATCACCGCACCGCCGTCCGTCGACACTGCGTATCCGTTGCACATCAGAGAATACGCGATCGCTTTTTGCTCAGCGATTTCGCGCGCAGAATTTCCGACTTCCTCAACGTCGGGCAACGCATCGTCATTGTGCGGCGTGTAGTGTCCCGCGACGATCTCCGCGAGTCGTCCGCGTTTGTAAGGATTTTTTGTACCGAGAAGAATCGTGTTCATACTGTTGCGCCGCACCCACACGCTGCCGCAGGAAGACGGAAATAAGGAATCTGCGTCTGTGCGGTCTCAGGAACGGATGTTTTGAGCGGAAGATACACATCGACCACCGGCAACAATCGAAATCCCGGATCGGTTGTTTTAGTTTCGAGCCCTTCTCCGTGTACTTCGAGCCATCGTCGACTCACGTGCTGCCAACACGTCCGTCCATCGACTTCACGCGCAACGAAATAATGTTTCAGATCTGTCACGCACAGCACTTTGTTGATCCCGCCGGCGATCGTGGTCGATTTAGTTTTTGAATACGCCGGCATGGTGCACGTGAACATCGCTTCCATTCCTGTTCCTTCGTAGTACCGCTTCACCAAACGATCCATCGCGGAGATCGCGTTTTTTGGTGCGCCGGGAAGTGTGTAGAACCGCGTGAGTTCGATCGTTTTATCAGGATCGAATCCGCGCGATGCGAGCGCACCACGTTTGTACTCGCGCGCGAGCGTGCCGCGCTCCGTCGTTTCAACGGCCCACGGAAATTTGTCGCCTTTGAAATACAACGCAAACGCATCGCCTTCGGTGCGCTCATGATGGATGTAATGCAAAGCGCCGGTGAATAACGAAATAATTTTTTCATCCTCCAATTTTTTGAACTCGACGTCGAACGTGCGGCCTTCGCCGACCGCGTACAGTCGATCACCGTCGCGTTTAAGATTCAAACGATGATGCGTGTTGAGGTCCGGATAAAATCCTTTGAGTCCGCGAAATAAATACTCGAGTTCTTCTTTGTTTGAGAACGCGAGCAATCGTTCGCGCACGAGCATGTACTGCTCTTCGAGCGCAGCCGCAATCACTTCCTCGGTGATTTCGCCGGGATTGAACGTGGTGAGATAGAATAACGTTTGATGTTCGAGATCTTGCGGGTCGAACGGGATGTCCGATTCCGCCATTTTCTTTTCGAGTAACGGCACGAGCGCTTCGCGGAGACTCACGATCAGCCACTGCGAATTCCACGAGCCGTCTAAATCGAAAGAGATCAGCTGTGCGGTAGTGGAAATTTTTTCTTTTAGAGTGGTGAATGCCATACAAAAAATAAAGGAAAGTGGTGGGCTGAGAGTTGCTAACTCAGCCCACACACGTAATAAATCGTTCGAGCGCGACGAGTGAATCGGTAACGGTGGTGTCGCGAAGAACGTGGAGCGGAATCAGGAGTTGCGCAGCGAGTGACGCCGCGCGCTCCATGGATTTCGCCGACTCTTTTTCTGCGATCGCGGGATCGTGCTCACGCACGCGCGTGGAATCTCCGCGACGTCGTTCGAGTACCGACGCGACCGTCGGTGCGAGCATAAAAATACCTCGCGTGTTTTCGCGCACGTAAGTCTCCGTGAGATCCGCGTCGCCGTACTCCAGATGCTCATCCATGAGCACGAGACCGCGCTGATTCTCGAGGTATCGCTGCCACAGAGCGGTCGCGTTCGGACCGTGCGCGGCAAGAAACTCGCCGTAGCTCATCGAGGCGGTCAGCGGATGCTGGCGCGTGTACGCGCGGATCAGCGTGGATTTTCCGGAGCCGGAGAGCCCGGCGATTTTGATCGTGTGCGCCGCGATGACGCGATGGGGAAAAGAACTTTTGCACATGCTAGGGGACCTCCACGAAAATATGTTCCGAGCTGCAAACGAGGGATTTTTTTCTCCTCACCTCGAGGACGCGCCACAAGCGATGTGGAGCATCGCTGAGGACGCGGCATCGAAGTGGGAGAAAAAAATAACCGTTTTCAGCCGGAAGAGATTTTTGTGGAGGTCCCGAGTGTTGTAGAATAGATTGAAAAAACTGTCAAGTAGTTTGACAGTTTTTGTCTTTTTAAAGCTTATTCGCCATGAAATCTTGTTGACATCCCATCTTCTCTCAGCAATGATGACGCCGGAGGAAAATCATGTCCGACGAATCAAAAACGAAAGTTGACCGCGCGCAGTTGCTCGCCAAACTTGCCGATGCTGCCAAGACAGGTGATGCGGAGTGTCATCTAAACCTCGAAGCCCTACGCGCTGAGGTGGCTAATCTCAGCGATGAAGTTGCTCTCCGTAAACAGCAGCTCCTCGACAGTCTCCCTAGTGAATTCCGACACGCTCGCATGACCGGCTCTAAGATTTTCACGCTGAACCCCTGGCCAGATCCGAGCGACTCCAGGACCAGTGGGGTTATCAAACAGGTCGTCGCGTTCGACGTGCTGCGCATCCTCAACGACATCCCTGGCGTGGTAGCAAGAATCGAAATAGGCTCAAGAGAAAACACCCTCGTCGTCGACATCAGTCAGTTCAAACCCTGACCATCACCACTCATCGAAGCCGCCCCGCGCGGCTTCTTTATTATTATCCAAAATAGCAACTTCTCACTTATCCACATTACCCCGACACTTAGTACCCGGTACCTCGTACCGGGTACTTTGGTATCGACGTGTGAATCATAGTGTTGGCACAAGATCGTTTCTCAGGCAAAAAAGGCAGTTCCAACAGTAACCGAAACGACAACACGGAGGCGCAGCCGCGCCTCTTTTTTCTTTACATCTCAAAATTGAAAACGACGTCCGCGAAGCTGCGGACGTCGTCGTTGATTTTTCTGGTCACTTCTCCTTGAACGGAACAAAGAACGAATTGTTGTATCACAAACGGGATCGGTTATGAATCATCGCCCCATAAAAAAACCCGCGGCGTAAAACCGCGGGCGGTGTCAATCAATGATCGCCAACCGTCAATGTGTGTGTACGGATCCGCCGCAACAGGTAGTTGAACGCGCGCTCGTCCCTTCTGCTCGTCAACAGTTCGTACGCCAGCATGGTGATCGGAAAGTCTTCGTACATGGGGATGCTGCCGCAGAGCAGACCCGGACGCATGCACGCCGTCAAACCTTGGACCCACGCTTCTTCGTTCAGCGTTTTTGGCGTGGTCCATCTCGCCGCCGCCTCCATGCCAACGATATAGATGAATCCGGGTTCGTACCCGAACATCCCCCATCCGTCCGTCAGATCCACGTTGATCTTCGGACAGAGCAGCACGCGTCCAGCGAGAACTTCTGGGGTGAAAAAAGCATCCAGTGTCGCATCGTCTCTCTCCTTCGGAAGCGACAGAGACGACAGGCTGCGAAAACGTTCTCGCGCCTCTTCCTGTTTCTTCTCCCGTACGTCCGCAGGAATATCTTCGAGCGCTTCGAGAAACGCAATGAACTCTTTGGCGGGGTCTGACACGTCGCCCTCCTTTATGTGTGGTATCCAACAAAATGTTGAACGCGTTATCTCATCATATTCATGCGCATTTGTCTAGACCGATGACTTTCGCGCATCCGTCCGTATCGTACTATTTTTGAAGATGCGTCCGCAGCGCCTCGAACGCTTTTCGTCGCATGCTGATCATATTTTTTTCTTCGCGTGTCATTTCGGCGAACGTCTGGTCGTGTCCTTCGGGGATGAAAATCACGTCCCAACCGAATCCGGTGACGCCGCGTGGTTGCACGATCTCGCCATGCACCACACCTTCGAAATAAAAAATCGCGCCGTGTTCGTCAGCATACCCGAGCATCGTTCGCGCGGTCGCCGCAGAGTCACCGAAACTTTCAGCGATGCGCGCGATCCCCACCGCGCCGATCGTTTCGAGAAACCATTTGATCAGCGTTCCTGGAAGACCGTTCATGCAATGCAATATGAGCGATGTATCCTCAACGATGCACGGACCACGCTCTCGCCCGAGCGCGACGGCGAGTTTTTCACGGATCACTTCCTTTGGGTCGAGCGACTGAATCTCCGGAAGATCGATCGCAACACCGACGATCCCTGGAAGAATCGCTTGCGCTTCGGCGAGTTTGTTCTTGTTGCCGGTGAGAAATTGCAATGGTTGCATGCTACTTCCTTTTTCACACAAATGTGCGCAGAAAATGTAACAGCGCGCAGACGCAGCGTCAATCTGCATTGTCATCCCGGTTCTCCTTATTATTGTAATTCCAAACCCTCTTCTTATTGTCATTCCGGCCTCCGAGCCGGAATCCAGAAAAAAA
The DNA here is from genome assembly GCA_023246225.1 of bacterium. Lineage (GTDB taxonomy): Bacteria > Patescibacteriota > Patescibacteriia > SG8-24 > SG8-24 > JAHFIV01. The sequence continues at coordinate 13,868 of JAHFIV010000012.1, read as the reverse complement.
GATTAAACAAAATTTCCACGATTCCTTTTACTATGTGGATTCCGGGTCACGGCCTGGAATGACAAAAATAAGGAGGGTCTCGGATCAAGTCTGGAATGACAAAAGTTGCTCGGAATAACAAAATAGTTTGCGTAATAAAAACACCGCCTCCTTATAGTAAGGGGCGGTGTGAGATTATCCGTTCGCAACGAGGCGGCGCTCTTTGCGTTCCCACTCTTCTTGCAACCACGTCGCAACGCACGCGGGGTCGACCTCTTCGAGCCTCGTCGCTTCGACACGCACTGTTGCGCCGACATACGACCCGACGTCTCCCGTCGATGTCGTGCTCGACCACACAATCGTCACCGGCAACACCATGTAGTCAGGCATCGTCTCGATCACCGCGCGAAGTCCAGCGCTTTTCGGTGGAAGCACGCGCGAAAATCCTGAGCCCGGCTTCGGCGTGCGGAACCGCGTCCCTTCCGGAAAAATTAGCACGCTTCGCAAATCCTCAGATGCGTCACGCCCACACCGCGCGATCTCCGCGAGGTCAGCGCTTTTGTCAGAGCCGCGTACGAGAAACGCGCACCCCGATTCTTTGCACGCCCTGCCGATGATCGGCATTTTCAGCACTTCGCGTTTCATGATCGAACGAAATCCTTGCGGATCGATCCGTTGCTGAAACGCGAGCTGCAACACCGCGCCGTCGAACGCACCAGAAGGATGATTCGACACCACGATCAACGGCCACACGTAGTCGAACGCCGGAAGATCAAAATGCACTTTGATGCCCATCACCGCGAACACGATCCGCGCCAGCACGCACCCCCAGTACATCTGCCACCGATCGATCCGCGAGCGATGCGTGGATGGATCTACAAAGAAAACCCAATCCCATGCGATGAGCGCATAGAGGTGCGGCGCACTGAACAGCACGAGTCCGCACGCGAAAAGTGCAAGAGCAAAATATGCCCGTACTGTTCTCAGTAGACGCATGAATCCTCCTTTAGGAACCTCTGAGAAACTATATTCCGGCACGAGAAACCCATCGTGGCATATATAAGGAAGAGTCACAAGCCCGGGCGCTTGATTTGTCACATCTCTTGTGATACACAATCACTGAAGTTGAAAAGTTCCTTTCACTCCACGAGGTGCATCATGTGCGGAATCGCAGGCGCGTATGGCGTCGAGAATGCAGCGTACAACGTCTCGTTGATGCTTCGCGCGATGCAACATCGCGGTCAGGAAGCTGCGGGAATCGTCTCGAGCGACGGTGATCAGTTGTACGAACACAAAAGCTTCGGTCTCGTCGATGAAGTGTTCGGTGGCTTCGAAAAAACCGACAGCAAAGATGATTTCGCTCTCCGTCTTCCCGGCACGTCCGCGATCGGTCACATCCGATACGCAACGACCGGCGACAAAAAGGACGAGCAAAACATTCAGCCGTTCGTTGCACGAAGAACGCGCAGCATGAAAGCGCTCGTGCACAACGGCAACCTCACGAACTATCACGAAATGCGTGAGCGGCTCGAAAAAGATGGTGCGATCTTCCGCTCGTCGAGCGACACCGAGTTGTTCCTCCATCTCATGACGCACAGCAAAGCATCGACCGCCGCAGGGCGTCTCATCGACGCATGCGAACGCGCAGAAGGTGCGTATGCACTTCTCGCGCTCACACCCGATTCACTCGTTGCTGCGGTCGATCCGCTCGGATTCCGTCCTCTCTCCTTCGCACGAATGGGAAACGGGTGGTTGTTCGCCTCCGAAACGTGCGCGTTCGATCTGTTCGGACTGCAGTCATCGACGTCGATGCGGCCCGATCAAATGATCGAACTCACCGGCGACAGTCATCTCGACTTCTTGGACGGAACGGGCAGAGGATTCGCCCGTCAGTGCAGCTTCGAACACATCTACTTCACGAAACCGGACTCCACCATCTTCGGTGTGTCGGCGGGATCGGTCCGAAAAAAACTCGGCATCGCGCTCGCTGCCGAAGCACCGACAGCCACCGACATCGTGATCGCGGTCCCCGACTCATCGAACACGATGGCGATGGCGTATGCACAAGCGCTCGGCATTCCGTTCGGTTTCGGCCTCGTGAAAAATCACTACGCTGGCCGCACGTTCACAACCCCGAAGCAAACGGCGCGTCAACTCGGCGTACGGATGAAGTTCAACGCCGATCGCGACGTGGTCGCGGGAAAAACCGTCACTGTCGTCGACGACTCCATCGTGCGCGGCACCACATCGCTGAAAATCGTGGAGCTACTACGCAGCGCCGGTGCAAAAGAGGTGCATCTCCGCATCGCATCGCCACCGGTGGTGCATCCGTGTTATTGGGGGATCGACACCCCGCACCGCGAGGAACTGATCGCCTACAGTCTCACCGCGGAGCAACTGCTGAAAAAAATCGGCGCAGATTCGCTGTACTACCTCTCGATCGCCGCACTCCGACGCGCGCTCGACGATGAGGACGAGCAGCGCTACTGCACCACATGCTTCACGAGCATCCTTCCCGAAAATCAATTGATCTCCGTCTCCTCGCTCTTCGCGAAGAGAGAATGACTTCACACCCCGCACGGTTCTGCCGTGCGGGGTGTTCTCTTTTTCAAAAAAAATTTGGTACGATGCTTGCATATGAAAACATGCATGACTTGCGGAATGCCGTTCGTCGGCGCACACGCGAATGACATCGGACTCGACACACCTGACGGATCGGTGTGCATCTACGATACAAAAGAAGGACAAATAAAAACCGCGAAAGAAATTTTTGAAGGTGGTGTACAATTTTTTATGACCGAAGCGACGGACGGCAACCGCGAACTCGCAGAAAAAATCACTCGCAAAAATATGCATGCGCTTCCCTACTGGCAGAATCATCCGTTTGCGGAGCTGTCCGGCCCCGAAGCGACTGACCAAGAATTCGGCGAAACGATGGCAAAACTATAAATTCAGAGGTCGCACAAACTCCCCTCAGGAATCTCTGAAAAAATATGTTGAAAAAATTTCGTGCCTCGGCGATCGGGTCCCGAGCAGATATCAAAGCAGGTGTCGACATTAGCAAAGTCCATGGCGGATATTTTTCTTCTCCAAAAAATACCAAAAGTCTTCTCAGGATCGGTGTTGCGGCGATCGAAAAAAATGTACCAAAAATCGTGAAGTACGCGGATTTTGGTGGCGGACAAGGTTTGCTTGCAAGGCCGGTCGTGGATTTTTTAAAAACCAAAGGGCACACCGTTCGTGCGGTCGTTGCTGACAGCAACGAAAATTATTTGGCAGAGGCAAAAAAGAAAGGACTCGCCGTAGCCCTCTGTAACTTGGAGTCATGCCCCATTTCTGATCTCGATCTTCTGACGATGCGCGCGGTGATTCACTACAACACGCCACCAAAACAACGAAAAATTATCCGCAACGTTTTTTCATCGTTGAAAGTCGGCGGGTATTTTGTGCATCAGGTAAGTTCGGGTAGTGTTGCCAATTGCACACTTCGCGCAGCGATCGTCAACCTGCCAGAACTCGGTCGTGGCGGCGCAGGCAAGTATCATTGGACCTCGGTTGATGAAGCGTTGCAGCTTCACGAAAATGCGGGATTTTCTGATACATACATCGCCGGATACGCACCTAGCGCATCATGGGGGCCAGAAGAACAATGGGAGAGATTCAATAAGAAACTTATCGACGACGCCACACGTGAACAAAACCAAAAAAATTACAAAAAATTTTGCACCGCCGCGAAAAATATTTTACAGCGGCGAACGCGCTCATCAAAAAATTTCTTAAGCGGTACGGCGTAAAAGAAACGGGTATCGAAAAAAAACCGAACGGCAATTTCACTATCCACTATCCATACCCGATTATCGTCAGTCGAAAATAAAGACCCTTCTTTATGTCATCCCGGGCCGCGACCCCGGACCCAGTCACTGCATTGTCATTCCGGGCCCCTCTTTTTGTCATTCCGGCCTCCGAGCCGGAATCCAGAAATGTAAAAAATGCCAAACGGAAATCGTTTGGCTTTACGATTCTGGATTCCGGGTCACGGCCCGGAATGACAAACGGGGGCAGAAAAATTTTCCCAACACCATGTTGACAAAAATACCGGAATGCGGTAGAGTATCACGTGATTCATTCAGCGGCTTCGTTTCCTCTTATATAAGGAGCGCCCGCAGGACTCGGACCTCAGGGTAACATAGATGATGTAACCATAAAGGAACCGGGTTGCATCATTCTTTTTATGAGCCCTACACATACCAATCAGCCCTCTTCGGGCTTCGACGGTCTCGGTATTGCACCGAAACTGCTCCAAACTCTCGACAAGCATAAATTTACAATACCCACACCGATCCAAGAAAAGGCGATTCCGATCGCCATCGAAGGGAAGGATGTGATGGGCATCGCACAAACCGGCACGGGCAAAACGCTCGCGTTCGGTATTCCGATGCTGCAACGCCTTGCGCAAGTAAAGGGCCGCGGTCTTGTGATTCTCCCTACACGCGAACTTGCGCTTCAAGTCGATGAAACTTTTCAAAAAATCGGTCGCGATATCAATCTTCGCACCGTGGTATTGATCGGCGGCGCATCGATGAGTCGACAGCTCTCCGAGTTGCGTCGCTTGCCGCACATCATCATCGCAACGCCAGGTCGTTTGATCGACCATCTCAATCAAAACACCGTTAAGCTCGATGACGTACGCGTGCTCGTGCTCGACGAAGCAGATCGCATGCTCGACATGGGTTTTGAACCACAGATCAAACGGATTCTCCAAACTGTTCCGAAAGAACGACAAACGATGTTGTTCTCCGCAACGATGCCGAATGAAATTGTGTCGATCGCAAGCAAGTACATGAAACTTCCTGTGCGTATTGAAATTGCTCGTGCTGGTACCGCCTCTGAACTTGTTACACAGGAATTGTTCGTGGTTCGCAAAGAAGAAAAAAATCGATTGCTGGAAAAAATGTTCGGTGAACACCCTGGATCATGCCTGGTGTTCTCGCGTACAAAATTTGGTGCGCGAAAAATCGCTCGTGGTGTACGCGCAATGAACGTCACTGCTGCTGAGATCCATTCCGATCGTTCGCTTGCACAACGACGTGAAGCGCTCGATGGATTCAAGTCAGGAAAATATCGCGTACTCGTTGCGACCGATATCGCCGCGCGTGGCATCGATGTCACTGGCATCGCCGCAGTGATCAACTATGATGTTCCAGAAAATCCGGATGATTATGTGCACCGTATCGGCCGTACTGGCCGCGCAGGACACAAAGGTCACGCGATCACTTTTGCCACACCTGATCAAGGCGACGAAGTGCGATCGATTGAAAAAGTGACGCGCAAAATACTCCCGATCTCAAAACTGCCGACCGAACTTCCGCCAGATCGTTACGTGCCGCGCGAAGTTGGCACGGATCGCCCGACGCATAGTGGACGACCGTTCGGTCATGGTGGACGCGATACTCGCAGCAGCAGGCCGTCTGCACGACCACCGATGCGCAGTGGATATGGTGATCGCCGCACCACCAGCACGCACTCCAACACCAACCGTCCCTCCACCACCAACACGCATTCGAGTACCATCCGTCCCTCCGCCCCACGACCGCCGCAACGCATCGACATTCCTCGAAAGGACGAACGTCCGATAGCGAAACCTGTAGAACGTCGGGATGAAAGAAAGTCCGACGCAGAACCGACACGATTCTTCGGCCCGTACGCCGATGATTCGCTTCGACCACCGAAGCCGCGCATGCCGCGATCTCCGCGAGGCGGAAAACGACATTAAAAAAATTCCCACCGCATCGCTGCGGTGGGAATTTTTTTAACTACTGCTTCATAGTTGACATACCACATACGTCAGCTATGATCTTCACAGTTCTCTTCAGGAGGTCTCGTCATGGAAGATAAAAAAATCAAACGGATCGCATTCGCTGCTTGCATCGTGCTCTCTGCGTCGTACGTCTTCCTCTACCGCGCGGGTTACATACCCGACATCTGGGCAACTCCACCCGCGCAGGCCGCACCGACCATGCCGATGACACACCCGACCGTTCTCCTTCCTCCCGGCGAAAAGCTGAAGGAAGCGAACTGGCACTGCTACGCCGGCGGCACCTGCCAACTCTGGACGCTCACGAAGCCACGCAAGGCCGACGAAAAACCGGAGACCTACAACTACACCTCCGCCGACGGCACCGACAAGTACGTCATCAAGGAACAGTAGCTCGACATCTTCCTGTTGTCATTCCGGCCTCCGAGCCGGAATCCAGAAATGTAAAAGCCAAACGTGATATACGTTTGGCTTCTTTTTTACGTTCTGGATTCCGGGTCACGGCCCGGAATGACAACATAAGGAGGCCGGAATGACAGAGGTGTGGTGGGAATGATAACCGGGGTTATACTACACGCGCGTTCGCACACGCCTCGCGCCGATCCAGGTGTCGGTTTCGTTTTCGAGAGGATGGTCGAACCAGATGCGTGCGCTGGTCACATCGCACAGATGGCAAAACGCAGCGAGCGAACCCATCATGCGACGACGACTGGAGTACTCGTACAGCTCCCCTTCAACATACCGAAGTCCGTTCTTCTGCTCGTCGGTGAGAACGATGCCGTACTCCGCGACCTTGGCGTCACGAAACGCATGCGCATCGGCTTTGGTCCCCAGACCTTTCCGGTGGTGCAACTGCCCGTCCGCGCCGAGCTCGTATTTCCACGGCTTTTCGATGTCGTGAAGAAAAAATACCAGCAGTGCGTCGGAGAGCGTGAATGGAAGATTGCGAAGTCCGTTCAGTGTGTCGTACAGACTCACCGCAATGTTCATCCCCTCGGTGACGTGATCGATGTACCCGCCGGGCCACGCCTGATGGTTGTTCGTGGAACCCTGCACCGTCTCGAACAGCGCACGATTGTCATCGAGCATCCTTCGACTTGCTGCACCGTTCGGCCCAGCGATCATCGAAACCAACTTCTCTATCGAGAGATAGAACCTCATCACGTAGTGAACACGATGAGCGAGAGCAGAAAAATGAAAAAGATCGCACCGAGAACGAACAGTGTCGTGATCATGTTGACTCCTCTCGGATCGAAAATGATCCGAGAAAATAGTACTGTGACGTCAACAAAGACGCAAGGTTAGGTATATAAAAAGAAGACCTGCGAACGCAAGTCTTCGGTGCCAAGGGTCTACAGTCGCTTCGGTGCACGCGCATTGGCGGCGATCATCAGCGCCACCGCGACGAGCCATCCTACGGAGCCGTAGAACGTCGCCGCTTCGTTCCCCATCACTCGGAGAATCACCGCCTGCACCGCATGTCCACCGTCGAGTGGTGAGATCGGCAGCATGTTGATCGCCGCGAGCTCGAGGTTGATGAGCGCGCACCACCGTAGCCCAGAGCTGAAAGAAATGCTCATCGGGCCTTCGATCCCCGGCGGAAACACGAGAACCTTGTCGGCCTGCTTACCGAGTACCGCGCGCCGCAACACACCGAGAACCATTCTGACCGGCCAGATCATCCACGCGACGAGCGGCACGGTGATCGCGGCCGCGAGAGGGCGGAGTGGTGCGGGAATTCCCGCAAGCCACGGTGGCGCTTCGATCTTTTTTGCGTAGCCGAGAAGCAGGAGCATCGCGGCGGCGAAGATGCAGTTGAAGAACGTTCCTGCAAGATGGAACGTGAGCATGCCACCAAAGCTCAGCGTCTCAATCGACCCCGGTCCGTGATCGAGCGGCTTCGTGTAGCCGCCAAGCAAGATCGGTTTCACCGCGAACGTCGTACCGTCATCGAACTTCGTGCTCCAGATCGTCGGTCCGAAACCGACGGTGACCTCGAGCACTTTGACGTCGTGCATTTTGAGTACGCTGTAGTGGCCGTACTCGTGGAAGAACACCGTACCACACACCAGCAAAAGACCGAGAAAGAACTTCAGGAAGCGGATCATGCGATCTCCTTTTGCAAATACCGCTCACCCACGCTAACACGACGCTACGCATGAATCAAAAAAATAGACAACGCTCGCTTTGACACCATGAAATCGCGATGTTTAAATAAAAAAGTATGATTCTCCCCTCTCTCGTTATCACACTTGCGGCGATCTCTGCCGCGATTCACCTCGGTGGATACGCGGCGTATAGCATTCTCGTCGGCCGCGGTCATTCACGCCCCAACATGGCGACGTGGGTGCTCTGGGTGTTTCTCTCCGCGCTCAACTGCACAAGTTATTTGGCGATGAGCGGCGACACCGCAAAAGCAGCGGTCGCGTTCGCTGGTGCATTTGCGTGCACGGTAACGTTTGCGTATTCATTAAAAAAAGGACGAGTGTCTCGACTGAACACATGGGACACTGCAGCGCTCATGATCGGTCTCGTTGCCGCTGTGGTATGGATCACCCTGCGCAGCGCCACTTTCGCAAATATTATTTTGCAATGTGGATTCGTCATTTCAATGCTTCCCACCTATCGCAGCGTGATCAAAGATCACTCCACTGAAAAAGCGCTCCCGTGGTTTATGTGGGGAACGGCGTACGCGATCAATCTTTGCGTCGTGCTGCTGCGCTGGAACGGGCACATTCCCGACATTATCTATCCACTCCAAAGTTTGTTCACCCACACCGGTGTCGGTATCACCGTGCTGATCATGTCTCGCCGCGCTGTTCCTGCAGAAGTTGTTGTATAGTCTCTATCATTCCGACCCTCTCCTCTTGTCATTCCGGACACTCCTCTTTGTCATTCCGGCCTCCGAGCCGGAATCTAGAAAAAGCCAAACGAATATTCGTTTGGCTTTTTTAATTTTTCTGGATTCCGGGTCACGGCCCGGAATGACAGAAGAGGACTGGGTCCTGAATCAAGTTCAGGATGATCAGGAAACTTTATTCGCGTGGACACACACTGATGCACGGTGGCGCGTCTTCGTCAGGAACCGATGCACCGATCTTCAACACCGAGATACTACGATCACGCTCATCGAACGCAAGATCATCGAACTTTGTCGGATACGGCGTCGTCGCGCGCCACAACGGATTCATGAGCGCGTCGCCACAGATCGGCGCACCACTGCTGTGCACTTTGTGCGGATCGTTACAGTTCAAAGGAATGTGATCCCAGATGCCGAACTGATGACCGAATTCATGTGCAAGCACTGAGCGAAAATTTTTCCGGTCAGTCGAATAGACCGGTGAATCTCTGAGCGTCTCAAAACACGCAACGCGCACGCTGATATGCCGATCAAGATGCGCACCGGCGAGGTAAAACGTTCCGTCGTTCGACTGCACACAAGGATCGCTATCCACATCAACACGCACATCAGCGTCGTCTGGATCATTAACGCTTCGACATGAAACGCCATGCGTGCACCAGTATCGACATCCCGTGACGACGTCCGTGCGATGAAGAACAGGATGCGGGGCAATCCACACGCGCACCGTCGCAAACGGGTGGTGCTCGCGGAGCATTCGCGCATCACGCGTCTCCTCTGTGTGACAAGAGACGTAGAGTATGGCTATCACCACAAAAAACCAAAAAGCCTTGAGAAGCTTTCGCATGCTACCGTGCTCCTCTTGGTGGAAAGAACTGCTACGAACACCGTAGCTTGCGTCCAATAAACACGCAAGAAACCAAACCTTTTCCTAAAATAAAAAGTAGGGACCACACTAACGTGGCCCCTAACATGTCTGTCGCGCGACGTACCGCAGCCTTGCGGTTCTGCGTAACCTGTTTTCGTTGATGTTGAGGCTTATACTCTCAACATGCGCTCAGGTCCCCCTCGTGCGAGAGCCACGAGATCACGTTGACGCTAGCACACGAGTCGCAACCGGTCAAGAGAAGCGCCCGTCCTGCTGCGCGCAGTATTACTGCGGCATGACAAGTGGTCGTCCTTGCGGCGCACTCACGCGCGTTGTGTACGTACACCCATCGACCTCATGCTGCTGAGGCATGTTGAACGTCGGCTCTTCGCCATCGTAACTCACGACAGCGCGCTGCAACTCACGTGCGTCAAACGCCAAGCTGTCCACCGGCGTGATGAAGTCGATCGCATCCGCGTAGTGCGGATTCATGAGCGCATCGCCACAAATCACGTTGTTCTTCTCGCACTTCTTCGGCACGTGTTTCCAGATTCCGAACTGGTGCCCGATCTCGTGACCGAGTACCGTACGAAACTTCTTCACGTCAATCTGATCCTTGTTGTCGGTAAAACAGTCGACGATCACGAACACGCCACCGCCGGGATCTGCGTACGCAAGCGTCGTCAGTCCGTCCGGATCCGTCGCGCAATTACGAAAAATCGCGTTCACACGAATGCTCGCCTGCTCCTTGTTCGGCACTTGCACGCACCGAATGCCCTTGTCCTTCCAAAGCTCGCAGCCCGCGAGCACGTGTTCGGGAGGAAGGTGTTTGTCTCGCTCGATCCACACGCGCACAGTCGCGACGTGGTTCGGTGACGGATTCTCGTAGCGCTGCACTTTCGTGCAACCGACGAACGACAGCGCGATGGCCATCACAAACATGACGAATCGGTTCATCTCGTGCTCCTCGGTCGGGAAAAAGACCTCTCCGCAGAGTAGCGGATATTCTCAAAAAAGAAAATGCCGCCCCGAGAATATCGGACCGGCACGAAAACGTTACTCCTCTGGTGATTTTTTTGCGGGTACCTCGTCGGGTACGACGTGTGCCTGCGCTACGCGAGGATACAGTGGATGCGCAGCAAGAAACGCCGCACCATGCCCACACTCGACGTTCACCGGCACACCGATCGCACAGAGTGGACACTCATCCACGTCCCATGTTTCGAACGACATGTCGAGGAGTGTGTGAAGACGCGGGACATCGAGTGCTTGCGCAGTGACGCCGCCACGATTCACGAGCGCACTAACACCGACGACTGTGCCAGAGGCGGCGCGCACCGCATCGACAACTTTTTTTACTGAACCACCGGTCGTGAGCACGTCCTCGACAACGAGTACGCGTTTACCGGCAACGAGCGTGTCGTATCCTCTTCGAAGAGCGAATCCGCCGTCCGAACTTTTTTCTGCATACACTGCGAGCACGTTTTTTCCTGACGCACTCCAACTGTTCAGATACGACGCGACCCACTGCGAGAGGATCGTGCCGCCGATCGCCGGCGCGACAACCACCTCGACGTCGGCCTTCACGAACACCGTCGCGAGACGCAAGCACAGTGCTGATGTCGCTTTCGTGTCGGGATAGATCGCATCTTTGTTCACGTACGCCGCGCCGTGACGACCGGAGACGTACACGAAATGATCGTTCAGTCGCACCGCGCCGAGCGCAGTGAAAATATCGAGTACTCGCATGTCGTAGTAGTACACGAGCAACCTCCTGGCAACGGACTATTCCTCGCGGAAACCGCCACCATCATTCCAGCCTCGCACTCACCCTACTGAATCCCCGCTCCATCTCCTCCGCGATGCGCTGCGCCGCTACGACCCGAGAACCGATGCTTGGCGGCGGCTTCGTGATCGGTCGCCCGATCACGAGATAATCCGCGCCCGCAACGATTGCGTCCTCTGGCGTCATCACTCGCGCTTGATCACCTGCCGCTGCCCAGAGCGGACGGACACCAGGGATGATGCGCGTAAGCGAGCTGTTCACGAGCGACGCGACTTCTTGCGGCGAGCACACGATGCCGTATGCTCCCGCGTCCGCGAGTTGCTGCGCGAAGACGTTCACCTTGTCGACCGGATTGTCGCCGAAGATCTCGATGCACAGATCGCGACTGAGCGAAGTGAGCACCGTGACACCGATCACTCGGCTTTTTCCTGCCGACGCCACCGCAGCAGCGATCGACTTCGGTCCGGCCGATGCGTGCACGGTGAACGTGTCGACATCGAGCTCTGCGACCGCTTTTGCAGCGCCGGCCATGGTGTTCGGGATGTCGTTGAACTTCGCATCGAACATCACCTTGCCGCCCGCCAGTTTGACGAGGGCGACAGCAGCCGGTGCGCCGATCGCAGTGATCAGCTCGAGCCCGATCTTGAACATGCCGACGTGCGACGCGAGTTCCTGCACGAGCGCTTTCGCCTCTGCCGCAGTGCTCACATCGAGCGCGACGATGATGTGGTTTTTTGCTCCCATGGCGTTCTCCTCCTCTGATCCCACAACAGGATCGCGCGAATAGTACCTCACCCAGCACGTCGCGTCAACCCTGTGACTCGGCGATCAAAACTACTTTTTCCGCGCGCGAAAAAGATTTTATTTCTGCCTCGCGTCGAAGAGCAGCGCTGCGTGATCGCACTGGTTCATTCCAACATATTTTCACCGGCAACCGCGAACGTGTGTACTTCGAAGCGGTCCCTGCGGTATGCGCCGCAAGTCGCCGCGCAAGATCGTTCGTTATGCCGGTGTACAAACTCCCGTCACCGCACTTGAGAATGTACACACACCATTTTTTATTCTGTATTTTTTTCATTCTCGTTCTAGCCATTCAATCACGTCACTCACCTCTGACCACGCGGTTTCTTCGACCGCGATCGTTTTCGTTACTTCATTCAATCGTCGATTCAATTCCGGTGAATACACCGTCGGTTGCGCTTCCATGCGCGCCAAGATCATCGCCTTCTCTTCTTCTAACACTGCAACGCGCTCTTCGATTTTTCGCAGTTGTTTTTGTTGTTCGCGTAGTTCATCACGAATTTCACGACGCCGCTCTTTCTCAACTTCCACAGGCGTTGCTTCAGCAGCATCTACCGCACGCTTCGGCACATCATGATCGATCTCCTGCGCGAGCTGCCACACATATTCTTCATACGTTCCCGGCAACATGCGTACGCCACCGTCTTTCACTTCTCCGATCGCTGTCGCGATCTGGGACACGAACGTGCGGTTGTGACTCACAAAAAATACCGTGCCAGGATACGCACGCAGCGCGTCACCGAGCGCTTCGACCGTTTCGAAATCGAGATGGTTGGTCGGCTCGTCGAGCAAGAACACCTGTTTCTTTGAAAGTAATAATCCCGCGAGACACAGCCGCGCGCGTTCGCCACCAGAAAGCACCTCGACGCGTTTTTCAAGATCATCTTTGCCGAACAAAAAATTTCCCGCCATGCGAAGCGTCTCTTCGGGAAGCACGCCCGGCGCAGCACATCGATATAAATACGCATCAACGCGATCATGATCATCGAGTGACGCGAGCGTTTTTTGTCCGTAGTATCCGATCTCAAGTCCGTGTCCCCAACGAAAAGTTCCAGCGACCGGATCGAGTGCGCCAGCGATCGTGCGGAGAAACGTGGTTTTTCCTTGTCCGTTGTCACCGAGCACCGCAACGTGTCGTCCGCGTTCCACATCGAGCGTGATATCGGTTGCGACAACACGCTCAGGATAGCCGATCGATAAATCTTCGGTGCTGAGCGCGATACCTTTTTTAATTTTATCTGTCGGGATCACGATGCGCGCGCCGCTGATCGGATGTGCGATCTCGATCGGCGTGAGTCGCGCGATCTGTTTTAGTTTCGATTGCGCTTGCGACGCCTTGCTCGCTTTGTACCGAAACCGATCGACGAACGTTTGGAGGTGCCGTTTCCGCGCATCCATTTTTTTATTCTCGCGTTCGATCCGTTCTTTTTCTGTTTCTTTATACGCAAGAAAATCTTCAATCGTGCCGGGAAATAAAAATAATCCTCCGCGATCGACCTCGAGCGTTACGTCGCACGCGTTCTTCAAAAATTCACGATCGTGCGACACGAGCAAAAATCCTCCGCGATATTCTTGAAGGAATCGTTCGAGAAGAAGCACGGTATGCAGGTCGAGATAGTTCGTCGGTTCATCGAGCAATAAAAAATCTGGATCACCGAGCAGCATCTCCGCGAGTCGCACACGCATGCGAAATCCTTCAGAGAGCGCGCCGAGCGGTTTCGCGAGCAGATCATTTTTTAATTGAAACCGCGCAGCGATC
>JAHFIV010000063.1 GCA_023246225.1 bacterium | reverse complement strand
CCTCTCTTTTTTTGTCATTCCGGGCCGTGACCCGGAATCCAGAAAAATACAAAAAGCCAAACGATTTCCGTTTGGTCTTTTTTTACGTTCTGGATTCCGGCTCGGAGGCCGGAATGACAGACGTGGGTTTCTGGATTCCGGCTCGGAGGCCGGAATGACAAAGGTGTGGTTGGATTCCGGGTCAAGCCCGGAATGACAAAAAGAGGGGCCAGAAAGACAATAAAGGGAGGTCGGAATGATAGAGGTGGGCAGCCAGGATTACAGGCGGGGACAAAGAAAAGAATTTGACATGGAATCCAGAAACCACTAAGTACAGACGTTATGCGAACGTACTATGTCTACATTTTGGCGAGCAAAAAGAATGGAACGCTCTACGTTGGAGTAACAAACGATCTCGTGCGACGTGTTCGCGAACACAAACAGCGAGAACAGGATTGCTTCACAAAAAAATATCACGTGGATACTTTAGTGTACTTTGAGGACACGGATGAGGTCGGCGCAGCGATCAAGCGCGAGTCGGAGCTAAAAAATTGGCGACGTTCTTGGAAGATCGCGTTGATCGAAAAAACAAATCCCTCTTGGAAGGATTTGTTTTTTACTATTGGCGGCTAACCTCTGTCATCCTGACCTACATTTCTTTGTCATTCCGGACCCCTCTTTTGTTGTCATTCCGGACCGCTCTCTTTTTGTCATTCCGGCCTCCGAGCCGGAATCCAGAAAAAATTGTTTGGCTTTACGGTTCTGGATTCCGGGTCAAGCCCGGAATGACAGACGGGGGGTTTGGATTCCGGCTCGGAGGCCGGAATGACAAAGATGGGCGCCGGAATGATAGACGGGGGCTGGATTCCACTCAACAAAAAGACCAAACGATTTTCGTTTGGTCTTTTTTTACGTTCTGGGTCCTGAATCAAGTTCAGGATGACGGACGGAGGTTTCTGGATTCCGGGTCAAGCCCGGAATGACAGACGGGGGGTTGGATTCCGCCCCGGATCCTGGTCCGGGGTCGGAATGACAAAAAATGTGGCCCGGAATGACAAGAGGTGCCCTACTTCTTCACCGGCGCGGGTGGAGGCGGCACGATCGGCGCGGCTTGTTCTACGGGCGGCGGGAGTGACGCCCACGGTTTCTTCCTCTGCAGGTCCTGCAATTTCTGCGCCACCAAATCATTGCCTGGATTCAACTCCTGCACTTTCACAATCTGCGAAAGCGCACCGTCGATGTTCCCCTTCTCCTCATACATCGCCGCGAGATACCATCGCGCGTTCGAATAATTCGGCGCGAGCTTCACCACCGACTCGAGCAAGCGAACAGCATCATCTTTGCGGCCATCGCGGTAATACAACAACGCGAGTTGGAACCCGAGACCGACGTCATTGCCGTTGTGCACGATGACGCTCTCCATCTTCGCGATCGCATCCTTTAACTTCCCCTGGCGATCATACACGATCGCAAGATTGTAATGTGCCACCGCGTAATCCGGCTTGAGCGCGATCGCTTTGTTGAATTCATCAGCTGCCTGGTCCAATGAGTCGCTCACTTTTTTGTCGGCGTCGGTTTTCGCTTGCTTGTCTTTGATACCGTTCGCCAGCTGTTTCTGATGATCGCTCTGATACAGATACACCTTCCCCACGTTGGTGTGCGTCTCGGGATTGTTTGGCTCAAGAGCGAGCACTCTCTGGAACGAGTTCAACGCCCAAACGTCCGCGTTCTCAGTGACGCCTATCAAACTTTGATACGTCGACGCGAGCACAGTCCATGTCGCGACATTGTTGGGGTCGAGATCTGTCGCGGCCTTCGCGGCGTTCACTGCAGAAGCGGCGTCTACGGTGACCACTTTCAACGATTCCTGACGAGCGCGATCAGCACGCGCAACGAAATCCTCTTTTTTCTCATCCTTTTTTTGCACGATGTTCGATGCAGCAGCCTCTGCATTTACCTTCATCAAATACGCGACTGCGAGATTGCGGAGGTATACCGAATTGTATCTATTCAATGTGATCGCGTGCGTCAACTCTTGCACCACCGCACTCGGATCGCCATTTTCTTTGCTCAGCGTGTTCGCTTTCACATAAGAAATCTCTGCAGCGTAGCGCTCCCCCGCAACGAACACGCCAGCGCAAGCAAACACAAGACCGACGATGAAAAGGAGGGTGATCAGCATCGCCGCTTGCGGAGACTCGTCGAACCGCTTCGACACTTGCTCTTTTTGATGCGCAACGAGCAGCGCGGCGGTCATCAACCAGAACATCAACTCAAGAGTGATCGTCGAGCTGTACACGCATCGCGCAACGAGCAACACCGTCCAGGCAGCGAACACACCGAAGAGCAGGTGATGGTGCTCGTCTTCAGAACGAAGCACTTTTTTTGCGACGACGAAAAACAAAGAGAGCGCGAATAGGATCCACACGAGCGCACCAAAGAAACCGGTGGTCGCGAACGACGTCAAGAAATGCGACGCCGCACGATCAAAACGCACGCTCCAAAAATCGCTCTGGTTTACTGAGACTGGATGGAACTTCGCGTAGTCAAAAATAAATGTGCCGGGACCAGAACCGAGGAACGGATGCTCACGCAACGTTTCTTGCACGATGCTTGCGCTCGTTTTCATCGACGGCATCACCTCCGAAACAGACTCAAGAACCGCAGGAACGCGGAAAAAGAAAAGCAGCACTGAAACCGCGAGCGCGATGATCGGCAGCAACACCTTCGTCACTCCTTTTGTTGAATTTGCATGAACGAACGCGCACGCAAGAAGTACCGCCGAACCGCACAACAACGATACGGTCACCGGATTAAAGTCGATCACTGCGATCACAAAAAGGGAGAGAGCAGCAGTGACGGCGAGCGCGACTTTTTTTGCGATCCCTTTTATGTCGTTGCGTTCATCGTGTTCGAGCATCAGCAAACCGCCGCACAGCGTCACGATGCACGCCAGGTACACACCGAGCGCAGCAGGAGTGCCGATCGCATTGAACGCAGAAGACTTCGCAAAATCAAACGGAAAAACGTACACGTGCAGTCCCTGCAGTACCGCGAACAGCGCGACGAAAAATCCGCCACCGACAGTCGCGAAGAGCAATTGCTTCAGCGCCTGCACGCCGCGAAACGTGTTCGCCACCACAAAATACATGATCACGAAACCGAGCAACGTGATGAACCCTTCCATTTCTTGGCCAGCATCACCGACGAGACTCGCGTATCTGCTCTCAGAAAACAACGTGCTGAGGAGCGACGAGACGAGAATCAGCAAGACAAACACGTTGAGAAAAGAACGGCGATACTCGAATCGCCGGTCGAGCAGCATTTTTCCGAGCCACGCAAGGCCTGCAAGCGACGCGACGGTGAGTAAAAGAAGTTGCTTATTGAACTCCGCAACATCGAGCGTCCATGGAAGAAAAAAGAGTGGCAACAAAAAAACCAAAACGAGGGTGAGGATGCGGGTGGCTGCGCCGAGAACTCGGCTGAGCGGTGTTGCGTCCGCGGTTTCTTCGTCGAATAAGGGGCTGATCATGTTGGACATACTTGCGAGTAAAAATATGAAGATTCTCCCATGACGGAAGTGTAGTGGATCGATATTTCAAGTCAACTCCGTCTCGGGCGCGTAAAAATTTGACACATTCTTGCCGCTCCATTAAGACACGTGCGCTTACTCTTCATTTCTTTCTCTATGAAGCAGCGTACGAGCCTATTTCTTCCGGCGATTTCGTTTCTTGTCGGCGGTCTTTTTGCGCCGATGATCGCACCGACGTTCGTACGCGCAGACGTTTCGGCACCGTGCGTGCCGCAGGTTGCTCTGCCCGATGCGGCTACAGTGGAGTCGACAGCGTCGGTGATCGCGCAGCCGACGCACACACCAGAAGAGTCTATCACCTCCGCACTGCAAGCGCCTCCTGCCGTTCGTTTCAGCGAGCTCTTGCCTGATCCTGTCGGCGACGATGCGCAGGAATTTATCGAGCTGCGAAACGATGGTGTGGCGGACGTGGCGCTCGCGGGGTGGAAAATCGCCGACATAAAAGGGCACACGTTCACGATCGGCGACGCGCACATCGCGGGGAATGGCTACCTGACGTTTCTCTACGCCGAGTCAAAAATTCGACTGACGAACACCGGCGCGTCGTATACGCTCGCCTCTCCCGACGGGCGCGTGGTTGACCTCGCGCAGTATCCAACGCCAGTGCCGCAAGGCAAATCGTATGCGATTCTCGAGAACGGATGGCGCTGGACGTCGGTGCTGACGCCTGGGGCGCAAAATGCGCCTGATGCTGCGGTGCCGGTGGTTGTCGCTCCTGTGCTACCACCGGTTGCGTCTGTTCCTGTGGCGCCAGTCGCGCCCGCACCCGTTGTGGTTACGGTTGCGTCGATAATTCCCGCATCCGCCACTGCGCCCGCGCCCACCGCGACGCCGACATTTTCCGCACTGCTCCCCAATCCTTCGGACAATGCGGTGAACGAATGGATGGAGATCACCAATAATTCATCGAGTACGCTCGCGCTCGACGGTTGGACAGTGGTCGACGCAGCGCAAAAAATCGCCTCGCTAAAAGGGGTGACGATTATCGCCGGAGAGACGATCAGACTTCCGAAATCAATCACCAAGATCACTTTGAATAACGATACGGAGGAAGTGCGCATTCTTGATCCCGCGGGAGTGATGCGGGATGACGTGCGGTACACCAACGCGCCGTCTGGCGGCGTGTATAGAAAGGAAGGAGACATATGGGTGTGGTCGACCGCGCCGACAACGAGTACGCTCGCGAGCGCGACGATCGCAGAGAACGGTTCGTCTGATCCCGGCGCGACGACGTCCGGGCCTGATGAGGTGCAGATCGCGGAGATCGACGGTGTGGAGTCCGCAACACCGATCACTTTTTCTGGCATCGTGACTTTGCCGCCGGGAGTGCTCGGGAAGATGACGTTTGCCGTGATGGATCCGAGCGGTGGTGCAGCGACGTTCGTGCGTATTCGGGCTGGTGGCGCCGCGCCCGCGCTCAAAAAAGGTGATCTCGTGCGGATTGCGGGGAAAAAATCATCGAGCGCAGCGTACGGTGTCGCGGCGGCGTGGCAGGATGTGCACGTGCTCGGGAAAGGATCAGCGATGCATCCGATAGAAAAAAATCCTCTGGAGATCGGCCCGGAAGACGCGGGGCTTGAGGTGCGGTTGCGCGGCGTGGTGTCTGGTCGGGGCAAACGGTGGATCTCTCTCACCGACGAAACGGCGGAGCGCGAGGTGCGGGTGACGTTCGCGGGGAGTGACGCCCCGCCAGCAAAACAAGGAGACGGCGCGGTCGTTACCGGTGTGGTGCGGTTCAAAAATGACGTTGCGGGGTTGCTCGCGGTCGAGCGTTCTGCAGCGACAGTAACACCGGCTGTTGCTGCGACGCCCGCGCAGCCCGCAAGCGAACCGCCACCGCAACAGAAAAGCGTCGCGCAAACCTTGGTGCTCGCCGCACAAGCAGAAAAACCGGTGATCGGGTATGCTGCGCTCGGCATGACTGCGGCGCTGGGAATCGT
>JAHFIV010000062.1 GCA_023246225.1 bacterium | reverse complement strand
TGGCGAACAACAGCGCGCGGCGATCGCTCGTGCGCTCATTAATGATCCCGCACTCGTTCTCGCCGACGAACCGACCGGCAACCTCGATTCGAAAACGTCTGATGAAGTGATGAATCTTCTTGTTGAGCTGAACCGTGAAGGTCATACGATCGTGATGGTGACGCATGAAGATGACATTGCGCGTCGGGCGCAGCGGATCATTCGTGTGAAGGACGGAAAAATAATTGGTTGAGCAACATGCAATTTTTTACCGACGTCGGTTATTCACTCCGCGCGCTCGCGGGTGCGAAGAGCCGTACAATTCTCACCATGCTCGGCATTATCATCGGTGTGATGTCGGTTCTTGCGGTTTCTTCCGTCGGACTTTCTGCGCAGCAATTGATTCTCAGTCAGGTGACGTCGCTCGGCACGAACTTGATCGGCGTGCTTCCTGGTGGGGGAGATGAGAAAGGGCCGCCGCCGATCGCTTTCGGTGTGGTTACAACCACACTCACGCACGATGACGTGCGCGCGCTCGGTCAGATTCAGAACGTGGTCGCCGCATCAGCGTACGTTCGTTCATCGGAGAGCGTTGTGTACCGACAAAATGCTGAAGTGACGAGCGTCACCGGCGTTGACGATACGTATCCGCAAGTTGAGGAGATGAAAGTTTCATCGGGAAGATTTTTTAGCATGGAGGACGTCGCGTCGTTTGGTCGTGTCGCAGTACTCGGTGATACCGTGGCGAAAAAACTTTTTGATGGAAGCGATCCAGTCGGTCAATCGGTCCGCATTAAAAATTTTACATTCACTGTGATCGGTGTCGCAGCGAAACGTGGCACTGTTGCGTTTCAGGATCAAGATAATCAAGTGTTCATCCCTTCGAGTTCGGCGATGCGATTGATTCGCGGTATCGATTACGTCACCTTCGCGCGTCTTAAGGTTGACGAAGCGGTGCATATCGCTGCGGTAAAAGATGATATTCATCGAACGCTGCGTGCACGACATCACATCGCCGATCCTGCAAAGGAAGATTTTACTGTGCGTAGCACCGACACTGCGATCGGTATTCTTGGCGGTGTCACCGGCGCGCTCACTGCGTTTCTTCTTGCAGTGACCGCTGTTTCGCTTCTCGTTGGTGGCATCAACATTATGAACATTATGTACGTCGCGGTACGCGAGCGCACGCGCGAGATCGGACTTCGTAAGGCGATCGGTGCGAGTCGACGGCGCATTCTTGCGCAGTTTCTTATAGAGAGCGCGATCATCTCTTTGTTCGGCGGATTCATCGGCGTGCTCGCGGGCATTGCGCTCGCCGTACTCGTTGCGTTCGTTGTCACGAAGTTCGGATATGCGTGGCAACTCATCATTCCTACCTCGGGGGTCATCGCGTCACTCGGTGTTTCTGTCGGCATCGGTATTATTTTTGGTATCGCGCCCGCGATGACCGCTTCGCGTCTCGAGGCGATCGAGGCGTTACGGTACGAATAATATGGGAACCTCCTCAAAACTCTCTTCCGGCAGAAAACGGCTATTTTCCCCGCACGCTCCGACGCCGCGTCCTCAACGATACTCCATATCGTTTGTGGCGCGTCATCGAACCGCGCAGAAAAAATATCTCGTTTCCTGCTCCGGAATATAGTTTCTCAGAGGTTCCTATTTTGCACCATGCGTCTTCAAGAAGCGTACAACAGTTCAGTGAGAAACATGCAGCGGAGCAAACTCCGTACCGCTTTGTCGCTGCTCGGAATGGTTGTTGGTGTGTTTGCGGTGACGCTCATTGTGTCGCTCGGTCTCGGACTACAGTCATACGTCGTCGGACAAGTTTCTGCATTCGGCAGTGATTACTTGCATCTTGAACCGAAACTTCCTGGTGTTGCTGGTCGTGGTTCGGTCGGTCCTGGTGGTGTGGGGATTCCTGCAACATCGCTCACGAACGACGATGTCGCGTTGCTGCGCGATCCAAACGTGTTTCCGTATATTACCGCTGTTGCGGGGCAGCGAACGGCGTTTGAATATCTCACGTACGGTAATAAAAACATGCGGGTATTTATCGCGGGAACGAACGACACCTATCCGATCATCGATCCACAGACCAAGCTCGCACTTGGACGATTTTTTTCTTTTGACGAAGATCGTTCACGTGCGTCTGTGATCGTTATCGGTGATGCTGTTGCAAAAAAATTATTTGATAGCGAGAATCCGATAGGAAAAAAAATTCGTGTGAAGAACGTTTCACTCACCGTGGTCGGTGTGCTCACAAAACGCGGATCAGCAGGTTTTTTCGATCTCGATCAACTCGTATTCGTACCACTCGGCCTCGTGGAAGATCGTATTTCGCACGTGAATTATTTGAATGAAATCAATTTGAAGGTGCGCGATGCGTCGTTGCTCCTGCAGGCGCAAGATGACATTACCCGTGTTCTTCGCCGTACGCACGGCATCACCGATCCAACGAAGGACGATTTTACGATTGCGAGTGCGACCGATGTGCTTGCGCAGGTGAATACAGTGACGAGCGCGATCACTGCGTTGCTCGGTTTTCTCGCCGCGATCTCGCTGCTCGTCGGCGGCATCGGTATCATGAACATCATGCTCGTCTCTGTGACCGAGCGCATTCGCGAAGTTGGTCTGCGCAAAGCGCTCGGTGCACGACGTGGTGACATCATGGCGCAGTTTCTCGTCGAATCGATTTTGCTGACATCGGTCGGTGGTGCGACCGGTGGTGCATTTGCAGTGCTCATCACCTTAGCGCTTGTGGCGGTGGCGCGTCATTTCGGTCTCGCGGTTCCGTACGTGGTATCCTTACCAGCGTTCATTGTGGCGGCGGTCGTTTCTGCAATTATCGGTGTGGTGTTCGGTGTGTACCCCGCACGAAAAGCCGCAGCGCTCGATCCGATCACTGCGCTACGATTCGAGTAACCTTCCCGTTGACGATCGTTCATCCGCATGGTACCGTCTTTCGTTATGAAAAAAACAAAAACCGTTCGCATCACCGCGAGCATGTTTTATAAGCACGACTCGTGTCCGCACTGGGTGTATTTTGATGCGTACGGCGACAAAAAAAAGATGGCGAAGATTCCCGCGTTTGCAGAGATATTGCTTGAGTCTGGAGTGCTGCACGAAAAAGAAGTGATCGCTGGTCTTGAGTACAGCGAACCGAAGGGGCGTGGTCTCGTGGCGCGCGCGAAGGACACACTGCGACTGATGAAGGAAGGAGCGCCCCGCATTTATCAGGGCGTGCTTCTTACTGATGAGATGGCGGGCATTCCCGACCTGCTTGAACGTCGCGATGACAAGCCTTCCGATCTCGGTCCGTATCATTACGTCGCTGTCGATATCAAGAATACTGAACGACTGTCGGATGCGCACAAAGCAGAACTTTCGTTTTATGGAGATGTGTTGAAAGCGATTCAAGGAAGACGGCCAGAGAACGGCGAAATTTTGAATGCGTCGAGTGTGCGGATCGGTTTTGTTTTGCGCGAGTTCGCTGATGAATATAAAGAGGCGCTTGCAGAGATTCGTGATGCGCTCGCGGGGCGATGTCCTCCACCGCATGTTTCTTCGGGTTGCAAACAATCACCGTGGTTTGGTGAATGCAAAGCGCTCGCAATTGCAAAAGATGATATCGCGCTGCTCTACAACGTAAAAAAGAAATACGTGTTGAAGTTGCGCGCATGCGGTGTGCGAACCGTGCACGACGCTGCGCGAATTAATCCTGCGCGTCTTTCTGAAGCTGAGCCAGGTCTGCCACGAGAGTTACTCACGCGTGTGGTGCTTCAAGCGAACGCGCTCATCGAAAACCAGCACTCCGTTCGACGATCGATCGTGCTCCCCGAAGCGCCGTACGAAATCTTTTTCGACATCGAAGGTGATCCACTTCGGCAAGTGGAATATCTTTTCGGTTTTCTTGTGCGTCAAGGAGGCGAAGAGAAATATATCAAAATGATCGCCGAGCGACCGGAGCATGAGGGTCGTATGTGGGAAGAGTTTCTCGAATGGATTGAGGGTTTGCCGAAGGAGTATATTGTGTACCACTACGGTGACTACGAACGTTCGCGTCTTGCGATGCTCGAGACCGCATACAGTGGATCAAAAGCGCTGCATCGGTTTGTCGATCGTTTGGTCGATCTGAATACGATTGTAAAAGACAGCATCGTATTTCCGTTGTATTTTTATGGCATCAAAGATATCGGTGGATACATCGGATACGAGCGCCTTGGGAAAATAAAAGGTGGGGGAGAGTCGGTCGCATTTTATGAAGATTGGCTCGCAACCGGGAAACGAAAAACGTTGAACGATATCATCTTATATAATGAAGACGATGTGATTGCGACGCGGTTTCTCAAGGATTGGCTTGCGCATGAGAAGGCGCGGTCGCACGAGGAGTTGGGATAAGGCCATGCTGTCGGTCGATGCGCGATGCAGTTCCTTTGTGCATCGTGTATACTTTCTGTAGGTATGAAACGACTGCTCAGTTACGACCATTCCTTGATGTTTGCGGACAAGATCGGTGATGCGGGGTTTCCTGACAGTGACCTTCCGCGGTTTTTTGCGCAGCTCACCGATGTGCGCGACGCGCTCGTGGCGCAGTGGCGAAAAGGCACGGTAGGTTTTTTTTCGATCCCTGATCAAAAAAAAGAGTTGCAGCTGATCGAGCGCCTCGCAAAGGACATTGTGAAGCGATTCAAAACATTGATCGTTGTCGGTATCGGTGGCTCTGATCTCGGTGCTCGCGCGGTTCTTCGTGCACTCGCTGTGCGTGGCAAGGGGATGGATGTGCGCTTCATCGGCGCGAACACCGATCCAGAAGAGATCGATGCACTGCTTTGCACTGTTGATCTTCGAAAATGCGCAATTAATGTTATTTCAAAGTCGGGTGACACGATCGAACCGATGAGTACGTTTTTGTTACTTCGTGATCGGTTGATAAAAAAAGTTGGTGCAAAACGTCACGCGGCGCACATCGTCGCGACTACGGACGAGACGTCCGGAACACTTTGTGCGATCGCACGTCGTGAGGGATATCGCATACTTCCCGTGCCATCGAATATCGGCGGAAGATTTTCTGTACTCACCACTGTGGGACTTTTTCCTGCGGCGTGTGCCGGTGTTTCTGCGCGACGTCTTCTTGCTGGTGCAGAAGAGATGCGTGGTCGGTTTGTTGCAGACGCAGTGGAGAAAAACGCGCCGCTGTTGTTTGCTGGTTTGCACTGCGATGGGTACTTGCGTCGCGCGCAAAATATCACCGTCATGATGCCGTACGCAGACGCACTCCGAGATGTCGGTACGTGGTTTCGTCAGTTGTGGGCAGAGAGTCTGGGCAAGTCGCTCGATCGTCGTGGTCGCGTTGTGCACTACGGCATGACACCGATTGCCGCGCTCGGTGCGACAGATCAGCACTCGCAGATACAGTTATATAATGAAGGGCCGCTAGATAAAATCGTGACGTTTATTGAAGTTGATCGTTTCCGTAAAGATTTTACTGTGCCGAAGAGCTACGCGGATATCGAAGGTGTAGCGTATATGGCCGGTCATACTTTTGAACAGATTATTCATGCGGAGCGAGAGTCGACTGCGCAAGCGCTCG
>JAHFIV010000061.1 GCA_023246225.1 bacterium | reverse complement strand
TATTGTCATTCCGGCCTTGAGCCGGAATCCAGAAAAATAAAAATGCCAAACGAATTCCGTTTGATCTTTTTTACGTTTCTAGATTCCGGGTCACGGCACGTCGGTCGCGACCGACGTGCCACCGCCCGGAATGACAGAAAGAACGGAGGCTGGAATGACAAAGTATATGAAAAGAGCGGCCCGAGGTTAGTCGGACCGCTCTCAAAAGAAAGCGATGCTAGAAGCCCTGCGTCCCGAGCGTGCGGACGGCGATCTGCTCGATCTCCTGCTCCGTGAGCGCGGTCGGTGTGGCGAACGGGTTGCTGCGGAACATGTTGCCCACGCAGGTCTCGTAGATGGCGAAGAAGATCGCCTCGACCGGTTCCCCGTCCACACCCACGGCCACCACGTTACCGGGGCGATCGAGGGTTGCGCGGAGCTCGTCTGTGACGACGACCCCCCTCTTGGCGAGATCGGCCTCACGGATCGCCTGCGCGATTTTGGGAAGCTTGATGCCGCCCCGCGTCGTGACGCTGAAGTAACCCGGTTTCCCGAACTGGATCGTGAGATCCGCACTCCAGCGCTCCGGTCTCCCCTCCGACGGGGTCTTATTCCCGTATCGTGCGACCGCGCTGAACCGCTGTGTGAGTGAGCGGCCGACACAGACCGTGCGGGATCCGACGTCTTTGACCGCGTAACGCTGCACTGATGTGGCCCCACTCCAGTAGTGACGTTCCGAGAGCAACCACTCCTGCTCGAGTCGGACGAGCGCCTTCTCGCACAAGTCCTTGAACGCGAGCGTCGCTTGCTCGACATCGTGCACGTTGTGCGCTGCCGCGAAGTACTTCGGAGCGGCCGCAATGATGCGGTCGCACCAGAAAAACTCACGATGGTCGAACTGATCGCTCGCGAGCTTCGCTCCCGAGGGATCGTCCTCGAGCAGCTGCATCTGATGCGCGCCGATCGCGCACTCGATGCTCCCGAAGGCGATCTTCGCGAACTCCACCACCGTCGCCGGCAAGCGGAGCATGTTCCAACCGATGATCATGTTGCGCAGCTGCCGCTGAGTGTGCGGCGTCAGCGCATCGTCCTCGTGCTCCCGCCTCGCCACGATCTCTCCACCACTGCGATCGTTGTACGCGATCGCGGCGATGATCTTCTCGAGGTGCGGGAACATGTCGTGGAGGCCGGTTTCGTACATCAGAAGCTCGAGCGAGCTCGTGGTGTTGCCGCCGTACTCCTCTCCGAGCACGTGCTGATCGAACCGCCCGCCCCCGCAATCGAGGAACAGGTAGCCCCTCTCGTCCTCGAGGACGGTCGGGTCGAGCTCGAGGACGGTCGGGTCGAGCGTGACTTCGCCGGGGAAGTCCACCGCGCGGAGCTTGCCCGCGGGGATGAACTTCAAACTCGGACTCTCGATCACGCCGAGCTTCTCTCGCATCTCCTGCTTCGTCAGGATGATGTAGAGCATGAACAGTAGCTCGATGTCGGGGGACCAGTGTCCCACGATGGTGTGTACCGGAGCTCTCTTTTCCATGACTTCTCCTTGAACAAACGTCCGCCCGATTTTGCAACCGGTGACGGAATGTGTGTAGCCGGAGCGCGCCGTATGCGCACCCCAGCGTCGCTTCAGTTGTAAAATGTTCCAAGAGAGGCAAAACCCCGCTTAAAAGGAACACAAAAATATAACAGAAAATACGGCTTTTGTCAAGGTGCGTCGACCTCACAAAATATCGCGGATAAAAAAACGGAGCGCATGGCGTGACAGGCCAAGGCTCCTGAGAAGACGGTGCCGGGTGGCGTTTTGAGGCGCCACCCGACGGTGTGGTTGGGGTTGTTGCGCCTCCCTTAGGGAGGGCACCGTTCGGGCGGGTAGGGCGTCTTCTTCACTCACAAACCTCCTCGCTGGGCGGTTTTAACCTCTTGTGTCGTGGCACCATCGCACGCCGACACGCTTTTTGATACACCAAACTCTACTCCTTTTTCATGGAAATGTCAAGCCCCACACCCGCACCCCGAATCAAGGGTGGCACTTTTTGACCGTTTGGTGCCTGGCACCAAATGCCACTTTGGTGCCACCCTTCTGGTGCCACGCACCGAAGAGACAGAGACGGTTAGTCGCAAAATTGAATAAAAAAATGACTCCCGATTGGGAGTCACTCAGGGATCGACAATGGTTCGCGGTTTCACGTTTTTCTCCTCTCGCATGTTCGGGTTGTTGGTTCGTTGCTGTACTACTCTTGCATATCGTCGCGCGTCACAGGATCCGGCTGGTGTCGCCGAAACGCTCGACGCAAAACGATATCGTGGCGATCGGCACCCATCGACCTCAGGCTGTCACGAAGGGCGTAAAAAAACCACACAAACTTCTTATTCTCTTCCTTCGTTTCATCCTTGAAGCGATGCGCCTTGCTGATGACACGGTGAATCGCGCCATCGTCCTGCAATAAAATTGCATGTGCAACCGACCTGAATTCGCTCATAGTCGGTGTTTTGTCGAGTTCGTGCCAGAGAGTACCGATCGACGTCTGCGCAACACTACTCGTCTTCGACTTTTTTGTCGCCACTTGATCGATCTCGATCTGTGCACAATGCTCGACGATCTGTCGTTCTGTAACGAGACCTCGTGCTGCAAGTTGGTCTGCTAAAGATTTGGCCACTTGTTCTCCTCTCTCTTGCATTGTCAACGTTCTGACGAATACACCGTGTACGCAACAGAACGTGATACGGTACCACGAAAACTACCCTTCGTCAAGTTGGCTGTAAGTCGTTCCGCACCCGCACCCCGAATCAAGGGTGGCACTTTTTGACCGTTTGGTGCCTGGCACCAAACGCCAGTTTGGTGCCACCCTTGTACCGAAGGGAGGGACGTCCCTTGACACCCCGCGCAGCTTCACCCACAGTGACGACGTTCTGTTCTACAACAACCCATCAGGAACAAGAGGACATCATGAAACCGTTCATTATTTGTAACATTGTGGGTGTCACAACGCTCGTCGCTCTCTACAACATCCTGCTCTGGGCAGGACTACAACACTCCGAGTCGATGTCGATCAGCACGTTAACCGGCTTCACCCTGTCTCTCTTAGGATGTTTCATCCTGAAGACCACAAGCACCCGTATCGTCGATATCCCCACGCTCGTCTACGGATCTGTGGGCGGCGCAGGTGTCGGAGGAATCATCGCCAGCTCCACACCTTTCGTGGGTCTCCTCTTTGGCGGCTTCGTCCTATGTCTCTTTCTCATAAACGGACACAGGGACCTGCCCATACGCTTTCACTGGACGGCAGGGACCATGCTCCTCGCTGGACTGATCGTATTCAGCGCCTTCCGCTTCGAGAGCCTTGCGATCAGCGCCAGCATCGGTCTCATCGGAACCGCGTTCCTCGCGCTCATCGGTTACGCCGGACGTGTGCGCGGTGTTCGTACGGTAGAGTAACCCACCTCACGAAAGACTCGCTTCATGATGAAGCGAGTCTTTTTAAGAAATACCTAGTACCTTTTGGTGTAAAAAACGACAAATCTCCCTCGGAGCTTGTCAGATGCCAATTATGTAACCTTTAAGAAGAAAAGGATTAAATAATATCATCGTCAGATAATGGAAACTCTTGGCGATATAATTTTCGCCATATTCCATAGCTGATAAAAAGAATTGTTCCGACGATAGCAGAGTAGGCCCCTAGAAGAAAAAAATATAAAACCCAAACAATTTCTTTTGAATAGTAAAGTAATTGAATTTCTTTGTACATGATATCTGATTTTCTGTGGCGGCCTTGCTTTTTTCTCGCTTCAGCATGTTCACGAAGATACGTTGAGAGAACTTGATATTCAAAAGTAAAGGTCACACCAAAAACACCAAGCCATTCCACGGAGCCTTTTCGTGAAAGCAAAGCGGTTATGGACAGGACTAAAAATACAAATCCAGTTTCTACATAGTGCGCTTTCGGTCCAACTAATTTCTCTATGCGTTGTAGAAAATTTAGAGCTGGCCTGAGTATTCTTCTGAGAAAATTAAACATAAAAACCGCAGCAGGCTCTCTTAATTTAGGAACCGTTACTGCCTAATTACAATGAACTTTATCAAAATATTCGTCTCATCAATACATGTTCAACGCACCGCCACAACGCCACCTGGTACAGTGAGGTAGTCTATGCCTGATACAGGCACAAAACCGAGACCTTGAATTTTTCCATCAAGTGTATCCATCGATTGTCCCGCAACAACTTGGAGATCCAGCTGCTGTCGTCGTTCGTTAAGATTCGCAATGCGTTTCTCTGTCGAACGAATAAGAAAATTTTTGGAAGCGGTCTGATTATTCAATGCAAGATAGCTGATAAATCCCGAAAGCGCCGCAACAAAAAGCAAAACATTCCAGAAACGCGTATCAGAAAACCAAAGCGTGGTCGTTCCTTGCTGGTTTCCGATCAGATTATTTTTGCCGTAACTTGTCATGGTCGTATTTATATTTTGATCGCAATGCGTAATTTTGCACTTCGTGATCGAGAATTGCTCTTTATTTCTTCTGCGCTCGCAATAATCGGTCGTTTGGTGCGTAGAGAAACTTTTTTCTCTTTGAGTTGTTCCTGAAAAAAACGTTTAACGATTCTGTCTTCGAGTGAGTGAAAAGAAATCACCGCGAGTCGTCCGCCTGGGGCGAGCATGTCGAGGAGTGCGGGAAGTGCAGCACGGAGATTACCCAGCTCATCATTCGTCGCAATGCGCAGCGCTTGAAAAGTACGTGTGGCGAAATGGATCTTACCGCGACGATAATACGCGGGCACCGAATGCGCGATCACATCGACGAGTTGTAAGGTGCCGACGATCCGCGCGTCACGTCGTGCCTGCACGATGCCAGCCGCGATTTTTCGCGCAAGTCGTTCTTCGCCGTAGTCCCAAAGGATTTTGGCGAGCTCGTCGAGACTCCAACCGTTAACAATCTCCGCTGCAGTGAGCGCTTGTTTTGCGTCGTACCGCATATCGAGCGGTCCGTCGGCACGGAAACTAAATCCGCGTGCAGGGTCATCGATTTCGATCGACGAAAATCCGAGGTCGAGAAGCGCCGCGTGAACCGGCCCGAAGGCAAAGGTTTGGAGGACCCGTCCCGCGTCTTTGTAGTTCTCGCAGACAAGCATTGCGCGAGAACCGAAACGCGCGAGATTACTCCGGGCCGCGTCGAGCGCCGCTTCGTCGAGGTCGAATCCGAGAAGTCGACCATCTGGTGATGTGCGATCGAGAATCGCTTCGGCGTGCCCGCCGGCGCCAACGGTGCAATCCACCGCATTGTCGCCAGGCACGAGTGAGAGACCCTCGATCGTCTCTGATAAAAGAACAGGGATGTGGCGCGGGTCCATAGGCAGTGCAATTTAGATTCCGAGTTCACCCATTTTCTCCGCGATGTCGTTCGAATCTTTTTCCGTGCGCACTTTGTATTTCTCCCACGCTGCGCGATCCCAAATTTCGATGCGACTGTACAGCCCTGCCACAACGACGTCTTTGCCGAGCTTCGCGTAGCGACGGAGATATTCAGGAACGACCACTCTCCCCTGTCGATCGATCTCCACATCCATTGCGCCAGCGAGCATCAATCTCGCAAACGCGCGAGAGTTCGACTGACTGAGGGGAAGCGAAGAAAGTTTCTCCGCGAGTTTCTTCCACTCGTCCATCGGAAAAACAAACAGACAACCGTCGAGCCCTCTCGTCACTACCGCACCTGAACCGACGCGCTTC
>JAHFIV010000011.1 GCA_023246225.1 bacterium | reverse complement strand
CACCGGTCGCGACATCCACTGGACCGGCGACAGTTGCCCCGGTGGCAGTGTCGACAACCTTGATGTTCTTGAAGTTCGCTGCAGCTGCACCGGTCGTATCAACGAGACCGTTTGCTGCACCAAGCACTGCGCCAGTACCGACGAGCCAGGTGATCTGCGTGCGCAGGTTCCTGATCTCGAGGTTAGACTGTGCAGCCATTGTGAAGTTGTACAGTTCGTTGTTCTTCGCATTGATACCGATGTTCTTTGCGGAAGGACCATTGAAGGTCGTGGTGAGCTGACCACCTTCGATACGTGTTGACGAACAGTTGCCTGCGCCGAGTGCACAGCCAGCCGCACCGTCGTAAGTACCGACGACGCCAGAGTCAACCGTCACGCCGTAGCCATAAGTGGCTCCGACAGCGAGAAGGTCGGTCTTTTGATCGAGGTAGGTGAGAATCGTCTCAGATGCGCCAGCGCGCGCACCTGCGCCGATGTCTGCCCAAAGCTCGAGAGTCTTCGTGCTGCCTTTTTCAATCAGCATCGGAGTCGCGAGCACGAACGTTGCACGATCATGCGAGTCGAACGCAGCTGCGGTCGCAACGGTTGTGCCGCCCTGGGTCAACAGAAGGTTCGTGACGTTCTCCCTGCTCACTGCGCCACCGCGGAAGAGGGCAATTTTGTTGAAGCGGATATCCTCTGCGCCACCAGCGAGAAGCTGGAATTCGCCGATCTTCTGCTTCATGCCACCTGCCTTGACGTTCGAGAGCGGGCTGGCGCCAGACTTACTGATGGTCACCGTACCAGCAGACGCGCCTGCGATGGTGTAGGTCGGACCAGTGAGTGGCATGCCAGTGCCTGAGCTTGCACCAGACTTGATGTCGGTGAGCTGGAGGGCGTTGTTGTTGCCTGCGACTGCTGCTGCTGCGATGTCACCAGCGATCCAGAGATTGCGGGTTTCACCAGGAGCGAGCGACAAGCCGAGACCGCTGAATGACGCGTCGTTGGAGGACGAGTTGATCGTCCTGCCGGTGGACAAACGGGTGTTCCCGTCGTACACGTACACGTTCGCAAAATCAGCAGCGCTGCCGACACCTGTGCGGTGAACGGTCAACGAGTCGACGGAGACTGCGGCGCCGGTGCCGTTCTTCACGTCGAATTTCAGCATATTGACCTGCATTGCGCCCTTCGGGAGGGTGCCGCCGGTTGGACCGGTTGAGGACATCATCACCGAGAGACCAGCGATGGTGCCACCAACAGTGCTGAGGCCCTTATCCTGGTTGATCGAGGTCGCTGCTGCAGAGACCATCGACTTGTTGAAGTCCGAGACGGACGAAACATCTGCACCAGACGTGTAGTTGGTGAAGAATGCATCGGGAACGTCATCAATATTCTTGTTCCAGTCAGCGCCGTAGAGCCCTGTGGCTGCGGCTTCGGTCTTGACCCAGCGGAGTGCGCCCATCTTATCGACGGCGTACACCTTAGGATCGGTCGTGATCTTTACCATTTTGACACCTGGCTTGTAGGTGACGTTGCCGCCGATCGGCATCGCCGCAAGTTCAGCGTCGGTGATGGTGATGACAGCGGAGAAATCCGCATACCAGGTCTTGTAGGTCTTTTCATTCGGGAAAACATACCGCTTGCCGTCGCCGCCTACGTAGTAGACAGCCGGGAGCGATGCCTTGACGAGCGAACCTGACGCTGCTGCGTGCGCCGTAAGAGGCGCGACGAGCGAGGAGAGGCCGATCGACCAGGCGATCGTCGCCGCAACGACAGTTGCGGAAAGGGTCTTCCTGCTCATTCGTAAAACTTCACTCATATAATGTTTGAATCCTTTGGGATTCGCCCGCATGCTTAAAGGGATGCAGGGCAGTAATCGCGGAGACGGTTCGGTGTATAAACCGAGCCTCGACCTTAATGTCTCAGCGTCTGGGAGCTATATACAGGTCTGAGGGACCTCTGCAAAAATCTCTTCCGGCGGAACATACTTTTGCAGAGGCCCCTATGACGACCGCGATAGGGAGGTCCCTCTTTCAGAGAAGACGAGCCCATTGCGGTTGCCAGACCCCGCAGCGACGCTCGTTCCAGATCGAAATCCGGAACAAGCGACAGTGTCGGGTCTTACAAAAATTGTGATGGTAAGGAGCGCGCCGGTCGTTTAGTTGCGAGTGTGGTCCTCTCACTTCGCAGGCGGCGCACTCTCTTTTGAAGGAGATGCTGGGGGTGTGGGGGTAGTCGTTGCCTCAGTTTTGGTGTCTTGTTCTACTTCGTTGGTAAGGTGGACCACCTCTTCCATTTTCGAAAGGGCGGCTTCGTATTTTTCTTCTTTTAAGAGTTGTTTGGTGGCAGCGATCGCCGCCTTCGCTTCTGTTGTTTTCGAAGCGCTATCCTGCGTCGCAGAATCGAGCTTCGCCTCTGCAACTTTCAAATGCTCCTCGAATTTCGTCACAAGGACTGTTTTTGGTGCTTCGGTGTCTCCGGCGATATGCTTCTCAACGATCACCGCCATCGCTTTAATAGAGACGCCATCTAACAAATCGCGAGAGGTGGTCACTGACGCAAGAGCGTTCTCAGGGAGAGTTGCACTCGCCTTGCTGAGCACGTTCTGATACACCGCAATTTTGCGCTCCATTAATTTGGCGGTTTCCACAACCCCGTTCGGATCAGAGACGCGAAGTGTCTCGAGTCCTGACTGCAACGCGTTAATTTCTGCACCAAAAGCAACGAGGGTTGCTGGCACAAGCTGCACACGTGAAGGCTGCTCCGCAAGACGGGCGACTTCATCCATGCGGCGATCCGCAAAAGCGGTGTGCAACTGCGCACGATATTCATCGTTCGGTGCGAGTGCGAGCTGCACGCGTTCGATGGCGAGTTTCACTTTATATGCCATGTCCCCTGGCGCAGCGTTGTGGTACACCTGCGCCGACACAAGACCACCACCAAAAACGGTGCCGAGCACGAGCAAAAACACGCCGATCGCGCGGCCTGCCATCGCAAACCCTTCCATCGGCATGAAAATACTAAAAAGATGGCGCATAGTGCCGGTGAAGTTGGGTTTCGTTGTGACCTCCATCGTGTTCCTCGCTTGCATTAGGAGGATCTCACGACTTTGCCTAACCCAACTCTCGTGCGGGGCGCCACCCCGTCGTTCATTCTTGATGTTCTTCAATATGTCCTTGATCTCTTGCTTGCGCATGAGTAGTGGCGTCGCTGAGCGCCTTGGTCGCCCGGTGAAGGATGACCCTGACGTTCGACGCGGATTTCCCGAGCACCGTTGCGATTTCGTGCGTTGTCATCTCATCAAGAAACTTCATGATGACAATCTCGCGGTACTCGTCTTTTAAACCACGAAGCTTTTCGAGCACCAAAGTGGTGTCGAACTTTGTTTCTACCTCTCGCAGCAAACGATCGCTCGCTGCGTCAGCCATGTTGGCTGCACCATCTTCGAGTGACACGTTGCCTCGCTCGCCAGCTGTAGCGCGGTAGTAGTCGATGACGACCGTGCGCGCAACGCTATAAAGTAGCGCCTGCAAGTTTGACACTTCCTTTTTTTCTTTAAGGTAGTGCCACGCCTTGAGGAACGCCTCAGAGGTGAGGTCTTCTGCCTGTTCGGCTGAGGGGACCTTGAAGTAGATAAAACGGTAGATCCGTTTCACGTACTCATCATAGATCTCCCCGAACGCATCCGGGTCCTTTTTGGCCCGTATCCGGAACAGGAGGAATTTATCTTTTAAACGGCTTCGCATTGACTCAGACGTTAAAAAGATAAAAGTGTTACACCTGCTGCGCGCACCACTTCCGCCTTATTCATACTTGAAGGAGTATAGACCAAATGGGGTAAAAAAGCAATACCAGCAGCTTAAGAAGGATGGTGCCTGGCACCAAATGCCCTTTTGGTGCCAGGCACCAAAGTGCATAAAAGTGCCACCCTATTGAGCACCGAGTGGACAGGAGCTGTTGGAAAAGATTCTTTTTAGGAAGTTCCTTTGCCTCGTTTACCTCGTTCCACGTGGGTAAAATTTGCAAAAAATCCTATAATTGTCTACACTATTGTAGACAATTATCCCTTAGGAACCTCCTCAAAACTCTCTTATGAATCTCATTCGTGTTTCTGTCTCTGAGGCATCTCGTTTATTCGGTATTTCGAGCAGGACTATCCGTCGAGCGATCGCTGAAGGAGAGCTGACGTATGTCGTGGTCCGAGGAAGGTATAAGCTAAGCTTCGAAAGTCTGGTAAAATGGTCACAGGTACGGCCGACAGTAAAAAACAAGCTGGCGAAGAACGGCATCGGTCAATTCGTGCAGCAGTGGAAAATTCGCAACCGTCTGTACAGTCCCAATCCGCAAGCGCTTGAAAATCACGATCAAAAGTCTTAGTTCATGCGTCACTTTTTTTCAAAAAAAATTGCTCTTCTCATCGCAATTATTGCGACTGCATTTTTACTCTGCGCATCGACCACCACGGCAGCGATCCCTACACCATCTGATCGGTTCGTGCGCACCGCAAATTATTATTTGAAAGCAGGCACCGATCTTCGACCTGCAGATTTCGCAGCGCTTGCGTCATACGACCTCCTCGTCCTTCCTGCCGAAGCGCAGATCTATAACCCCTCAGCGATCCGTAGAATCCGTCAGCTGAATCCTACGATCATCATCCTCGCCTACGTCCCCACCAAATCGTACAACTACAGTTGGAACGATTCGCTGCATCAAAAACTTCTCCAGGGAATCGACGATGCCTGGTGGCTCACCGATCCTGCAGGAAATCATATATCGGTATGGGAAAACACCGCGGTGCTAAACGGTGTTGGGCCGTGGCACACATATCTCCCCAATTTTGTGCACGACGAAATCTGGTCCACCGGACTCTGGGACGGTATTTTCTACGATGAATTTTCTTCCAACGCGTCGTGGATGAACGGTGGCAACATCGACGCGCAACGCGACGGTGGCAAAGATGACCCGACCCTGCTCGATGTGGCGTGGAAACGCGGCATGGTTGACCTTCTCAAAACCACGCGCGACCTTCTCGGTGATAACGCAATCATCATCACGAACGGTGATTCGACTGATGACGTACAACGTGACGTGAACGGGCGGATGTTCGAGTCGTTCCCTACACCCTGGGAAGCGGGCGGAACGTGGAACGGTGTCATGGCGAACTACATCCGGCTGCACGCGCTCGTCGGTCACACGCCGGTGTTCATCGTCAATGCGAACACAGGAAACACCGGCAACAATGTGGACTATAAAAAAGTCCGCTACGCGCTCGCGTCAACTTTGCTCGGCGATGGATTTTTCAGTTTTGATTTCGGCGAAACAGATCATGGGCAATTGTGGCGATACGACGAGGAGGACACGCGTCTCGGAGCGCCCACCGGACCAGCAACAAACGTTGCCTCCCCCACAGATCGTCGGCTGCGACCAAGTGTGTGGCGTCGCGACTTTCAAAACGGCATCGCACTGGTCAACGCTTCCGCAACCACACAAACGGTGCGGTTCAAAGAAGAGTTCGAAAAAATTCGTGGCACACAGGATGCGCAAACCAACGACGGTTCGATCGTGGACTCCGCGGTGATCGCGCCATCTGATGGACTGATTCTTTTGAAACGCGTGCAACGTCTCATGAACAGCGTGTTCCCGAACGGTGGATTTGTGCGATTGTTCGACAACACCGGTGAAAAAAAACGAAACGGATTTTTTGCGTACGAAGCGCCGTTCGATGGTGCGGCGATGGTTGCGGTTGCGGACCTCGACGGTGACGATCACCCCGAAAAAATCGTCGCAGGGAAGACGAGCATTACTCTATATAAAGAAGACGGCTCGAAAATCATCAGCTTTGCGCCGTATGGCGCGACGTACACCTTGGGCATTAATTTCGCGCTCGGTGATCTTGATGGCGACGGAAAACAAGAGATCGTCACCGGCACGAACATCGGTGGTGGTCCGCAAATACGTGTTTTCAAAGCGGACGGTACACAGGCTGGTCCGGGATTTTTCGCTTTCAACAGCACGGCTCGCGGTGGCGTGCAGGTCGCTGTCGGTGACCTCTATGGCACCGGCAAACAACTGATCATCACCGGCGCAGGCGTAGGAGATACGCCGCGTGTGCGCGTGTTCACAAAAACCGGTCGACTCGTACAGAGCGAATTCCTCGCCTACGACTATCGGTTCCGCGGCGGTGTTCGCGTTGCTGCAGGTGACCTCGATGGTGATGGCAAGGCGGAGATCGTGACCGGCGCAGGTTCGGGCGGTGGGCCGCATGTGCGGATCTGGAGTGGCACAGGATGGTCGTGGGGCAAAGGATTTTTTGTGGGCGATCCGAATTCACGCGGTGGCGTACAGATCGCGATCACTGATGCAGACGGTGACGGAAAAAATGAAATCGCTGCGCTCACGACCGACGTATTTCAGTTCTCTGCGCCCCGCAGCGCGAAATAAGGTATCCTTTATATGGGTTCATATGCCACCAAAAGAGAGCGGTAAAAAAGACGCGCCATTGCGGATGAACTTATTCTCTGCCTCGCTTCGCGTACTCGGAAAACCGATCAAGATGGTGTGTGACCCGATCGCGCAAGTGTGCTATCCGATCCTCGAAGAGCATTGGAAAGAGCGTTACCGCAAGCCATGGCCAGTAAAATATGCACGACGGATGCTCATTCTCGACATCACCCTCCTTACCATTATCGCAACGCTCATTGTGACCGCGATGATTTATGCGTTCGTGAAACCGTTCCGCGCACTCCCCGCCCTCGTCAATATCGATGTGGTTGCGCCACGCGCGATCGTGAGCGGTGAACCGACAGAGTACGATGTAACCTACCGCAACGACTCAGAAAAAAATCTGGGATGCGCGGTGCTGCGCGTGCATCTCCCTGCCGGAACCATCCTCGAAAAAACTCCGAGCGCTCCCGCCGCGCATGAAACGACGTGCCCTGCACCGGGAAGCGCGTCCGCGCGCGACACAGTGATCGAAAGTGATGGCGCAGACGGCCCGGTACTCCTTATTCCAGTCGGGTCGGTCACACCGCATGGTCACGATATCGTTCGCGTGCACGCACGCACCTACGGCGCGACCGGCTCACATAAAGTGATGACCAGCGAACTGTTGTACTGGGAAGAAGCGAACACGGCGCCGTCCCGCCTCAGCACAAGAACCGCGTGGGACGTCGAGCGCTCGATCGTCTCGCTCACTGCACAAGGCCCATCCGCAAAAACGATGTTCCGTGGTCAAGACTATGCGGTGGATTTTTCGATCGCATCACTCTCTTCAGTCGGCCCACTCACTCTGCGTCTACGCGCTCCCGATGATTTCACTATGAACGCTGTGCGTCCTGAGCAAACTTCCTCAAACACGTGGGCGATGATGGGAGGTGCGCCGCACACACTGCACGTGCAAGGACGATTTTCTGCGACGCCAGGACCAAAACCACCATCGATTTTTACACTCGATGCGTACATGATGGTCGGTGAAAAAGAAATCCTCGTGGAATCGCTGCGCTGGAACGCTGACCCGCATACGAGCGGTTTTACGATCACCCAAGAAGTCGTGTCGCCAGGAAGAAACACGGTACTCCCCGGTGAGGAGATGCGCGTCGCGGTGCATTATCGCAACAACAGTGCGCATGCGCTCGCCCACATGACCGTCACGCTCGCGCATGATGCGCAGTTCATCGAAGCGGCGTCGCCGGAAGAATTGCGCTGGGATGAAACGAACGCACCGGAACTCGCAAGCATCGCTCCTGGCGCAGAAGGAACGCTCACTGCCACGTTCCGCGTAGTTCGCGATGTGACGAAGGCGATGTTTCCTACTGGTGGTCGTCCACAACTGCATCTCACGACCGATGCAACGTACGTGCTTGCTGACCAACCAAACAGTTCGATCACCGTGACGACGCGAACAGAAAATTTCGCAATCGCCTCCGCGCTTCGTGTGCAGGCCGCGGGATTGTACTATACAAAAGATGGCGAGCAGCTCGGTATCGGTCCGTTGCCACCGAAGGTTGGTGCAACAACGAAGTATCGCGTATTCTTCGATGTCGCAAATTCTTCAGGCGAGGCCGATGGCGTAACAGTTGAAGCAACGCTGCCCGCGAACGTTGAGTGGACGGGAAAATACAGCGTGAACGCGGGCCAAGCGATCGACTGGCTCCCTTCGACAAGAACGGTGCGCTGGGAGATCGGCACGCTCGCGCCATACACGAACAGCGAAGGCGAACATCTCGGCGCGAGTTTTGAAGTGGCGCTCACACCGAGCGCAGAAGATGCGGGATCGGCACCGACGCTCGTGACCAGCATCGCGCTCTCTGGAAAAGACGCGGTGACCGGACTCACGCTCCACGCAGAAGCAGAATCGATCACTACCGATCTCCCGTTCGATAAACGCGCGATCGGTAAAGGTGCGGTGGAAAAATAGATCGTTCTCCTCTGTTGTCATTCCGGACTTGATCCGGAATCCAGAAAAATTAAAAAGGCCAAACGTAATCACGTTTGGCCTTTAGAATTCTGGATTCCGGGTCGAGCCCGGAATGACAAGAGAAGTGAGGTTGGAGTGACAGAGAGTGGGGCGGGATGACAGTAGAAAGCGCTAGCCGCCGACCGCCGCGGGTGTATCGGTATCGAAGTTGTGCTTGAGCCACTCATAGTCCGAGCCCCACTGGGTGCCATCCCAGTACAAGAACAGGACGTACCGGAAACCGCCCGAGGTCCGCAGCTCCGTCCCGGCGAAGCACACCTTCTTCAGCCTCTTCCAGGCCGTAGGGATGAGGTTTTGATTCTTGAGGAGTGTCTCGAGCACCTGCGCATCGAGCCTCGGTCTCCCGTTATCCTTGAGCCGGCGAAGGAACTCCTCGCCGTCTACAGCGGCCTCTTTGCCCTTGAGACAGGTCACGAGCCTGACCTTCACGAGGTCGATGCTCACGAGCGCGAGGCTCGCTGCGCACTGTTGCGGCTCGCCGTTGAGACCGCTACCGTCTGCGAGCCCTCGCCAAATCGTCCAGCCGGTGTTGTCGATGAAGTCGCTCGGATCGAACGGCTTCGTGCGGTTGATCTGAAGGTGTGTTCGCCCGGTCGAAACTGTTGTGCCCACGGTATCTCTCCTTTGTTGTGATGTCATTCACAAACTACGGTGAAAATAGCGCCGCAGACTTTTTTTGTCAAAGATTGGCCACAATTCACATTGTGTCAATAATTCTAGACGTGAAAGAAAAGTGCTATTCTTAGCACTTTTTTAAGTAGATAACCCCATCACCTCAGGCTTGACAAAAAGCCAGTTTTATGCTATGATCCTTGGTTCATGAAATAAGCCTACTTATGCTTATTTTCTGACCCCTATCTGCTATGAAAGTCGCGATGATCGGACAAAAAGGCTCCACTCCCATCGGTGGGATCGAACGCCACGTTGAGGCGCTCTCGGTTCGACTTGGGGCTATGGGTCACCATGTGATCATTTTTACGCGTACCTGGTTTGCGCCAGCGAAGGCGCGTTATGCCAAAGGTGTCACCGTAATCGCTGCCCCGACCGTGCGCACAAAAAATCTGGACACGATTATCCACACCCTCACCTCCTCCATCAAAGCGATGCGCATGGGTGTTGACGTGATGCACTATCACGGTGTCGGTCCGTCGTTGCTCTCTTGGATGCCGCGCGTGTTTGCGCCGCGGATCAAAGTTGTCGCGACGTTCCACTGCATCGACCGCAAGCATCAAAAGTGGGGCCTGTTCGCCCGCATGATGCTCGGTCTCGGTGAACGCGCTGCGTGTCTTTTTCCGCACGAGACGATCACTGTTTCAAAAACGCTGGAGTCGTATTGCCAGAATCGCTATAATCGCGATGTTCTCTACATACCGAACGGCGTCGACACTCCTGGTCGCATTGGCACTGACGTCCTTGCAACTTACGATCTCAAAAAAGACGGCTACATCGTGATGGTGTCTCGACTCGTGCGCCACAAAGGTGCGCACCAC
The DNA here is from genome assembly GCA_023246225.1 of bacterium. Taxonomy (GTDB): domain Bacteria; phylum Patescibacteriota; class Patescibacteriia; order SG8-24; family SG8-24; genus JAHFIV01. The sequence continues at coordinate 15,497 of JAHFIV010000011.1, read as the reverse complement.
CTGATCCGTGCGTATGCGGAATTGCGCAAACGCGGACTGCATCGCGGAAAGAAACTTGTGATCGTCGGTGACTCTGCGTTCACTGATGCATACGCTGCCGAGGTGCGTGCGCTCGCCGCAAATACGCCAGACATTATTTTCACCGGCTACCTCAAAGGCAAGGCGCTCGCGCAGGTGTTCGGCAACGCGTATGCGGTTGTGCATCCTTCGGAATCCGAAGGGTTGCCGATCGCCGTGCTCGAAGGAATGGTGTATGGAAAAACCGTGCTCGCCTCCGATATTCCAGAAAACATGGAAGTGGTACGCGATCACGGAATGTACTTCCGCAATAAAAGCGTGCCGGATCTCACACGCAAACTCCGTTCGCTTCTCGCGAATCCGCGGATTGCGGAAGAGACTGGTAAGCGCGCAAAGGCATTCGTGCTCGCAAACTACCACTGGGATGATGTCGCGAAGCAGGTGCAAAAAATGTACCTCTCGCTCGCACCAGCCTCTACAAAAACCGTAAAAATCCGCCGCGCAATCGCATAAAAAAGTACTGCCTCAGTGGCGGTACTTTTTTAGATGAAACTAATTTTCACATTTTTGTGAAAAGTCGCCGCGATCTTCCCGAGCGTGTTCACCGTAAAATTCCCATTGCCCGACTCGATTCGCGCGATCGCGCTCTGACTCGTCCCAATCTTCTCTGCAAGTGATTTTTGTGACATCTTCTTTTTCTTTCTGAGGTCGATAAGGAGCAATGCAATATCAAGACGCAATTTCTCTTTTTCAAAACCCACCCTATACGCCTTATTCTTCATTCGCTTTTTAAAATCGTCATCAAAGCTCAGCAGGGAAGGATAACGTTTTTTTATAGGTTTCTTCATAGAAAGTAATAATTTAAATATCTTTGTCAAACTCGAGGAAGGCATCATGATTCTTCTGCGCACGAATAATCTCCCCTAGTGGCGTCTTCGGCGTTTTCTTGAGAAACGCATGAAGCAAGATAATCCGTCTACCGATCACCGTAAAGTAAAAAATACGATGACGGTTTCTGGCAAAATCCACGCGAAGCTCCCTAATGTCGCCATCGATATGTCGAGAATAAGGCTCCTCAAGGTAGCCGCCTGCATCGACCAGTCGACGAATGTAAGCATCGACTCGCATACTTTCCCGTGCCGATAGATGTTCGATATACTCTTTCACTAAAGATCGACCCGTGCGACTATCTTGATAATAATGAACCTTATATTCCAATGATATCATATATAGTATATCTTGCAAGACCCTCAACCATCAAACTTTCTTCGCCACATAGTCGATGAAATGAAAAAGGCGTTCACTGACATCTTTTCCTCGAATGCGCTCCGTTCCCTGCGCAGCATACATCGCTGGTCCACACAGCAAAAAATCCTCGAGTGCATAGTGCGATGGTACTGGGATCGGAAGTGGTGGTTCGGGATCTGCTGAAAAAGTTGAAACGAATATAATTCCGCCGGGTCGCAGGTGCAAAAAAAGATGCGGCATCACATGCTGCAAAATCACACTCTTCTCGCAAAACTGAAAAACATCTAAAGCGTAGATGCGGTCATACATTCCTGACGGATGAAAATCGATTAGATCGGTGTGTTCAAAATCCAAAGCGCGAGGAATATGTTTCGGTTTTTTGATATCGATCGCCGTGACTTTTGCACCTTTTTGTAAAAGAGAACGAGCGAAGGACAGGTCGCCCGCACCGATATCCAGTGCGGTCATCCCAGGTCGCAAATTTTTTAATAATTCTTGCCGTATCATAAAACTATTGTAATGTTCACGGATAAAGTTGAGTGGCCGATGGCCACCCAATTGTATCAATAGAGAACGTTAGCAGTACGGCGCACAACACCGCGTGGAGTTCGTCGGCACAGGCCAACACTCTTCACTGATCGCGCCGAATAGCGCTCGTGCAACCGTCTTCAGCTTGCATGCGTCGCTCGTGAGCGAACCGTCGCACGGAAGATGGTGGACGTAGCGACCAAAGAACCGCTCGCAGAACGATGTGTAGCCCTGCGTGTGAAGGATAAAATGATGCCACATTTCATCCTGAACCGGAGACGGACTGAACGTTTCTCCGTGCACCACAGATACGATGAGAAACTTTTTCGTCTCCTCGAAAATCATCGCCGCCATCTCGAGAGAAATCTTGTGCGCTTTTGCGAATCTCTCAACAAGGGGAGGATTTTGATATGCAAGCGCTTCGTGTGGACGAACCATCTTTCGTTGCCCATGCAGGCGGCACGTGGTGGCAAGGGCTTCAACATCCGATTTTCTGTCTGTGTCCGTTGCGTTGCGTGTTTGGATGAACATGTCATCTCCTTTTTTGCCGTGGCCGTTATTGACCAACGAGCAGCAACACCTTAACAGGTAAAAAAATAGTGTCAAGTTTCTGACACTTTTAAACACTTTCAATCAATTTTAAGCTTAAATCATCTCAAAAAAATGCTCCTACAACCATTTTGTCATTCCGACCCCGGACCTGATCCGGGGCGGAATCCAGAAACATTGTTTGGCTTTACGGTTCTGGATTCCGGGTCACGGCCCGGAATGACAGAGGAGCGGGCCGGAATGACAATTATTTTTGAGCAGCTTTATTTTTTGCAAGAGCGTACGCGTCCATAAGTCGTCGATAGTGTTCCTCTGGGGTGAAATCTTTTTCTATCCACGCGCGACCGGTGCGACCCATTTCTTTTGCGGTTGCGGGATCAGACCACAACATCTGCATCTGATTCACGAGAGACTCTGCGTCGCCTGCGGTCGCATACAAACCGGTTTCGCCATCTTTCACGACCTCTGAAAGGCCGCCGATCTGACTTGCGATCACCGGTTTTCCCGCCGCATACGCTTCGAGCACGATCATGCCAAACACTTCGTACCACACCGACGGCACCACCACGAACCTCGCGCCTGCATATTCAGCACGGAGCGCTTCGCCCTCAAGGAATCCTTTGAACACGACGTTTGTCGCACCAACGGTCTCTACCAAAACTTTCAAACGTGCCTCCTCAGGACCGGTGCCGACGATGTGCACGGGGATATCTTTTGCAGCGGCAGCCGCGCGAATCAACACATCAACACCTTTCTCCGACGACAATCGTCCGACGTACAGTGCGTAATCCCCTCCTTCTACCGGCGTCCATGCTGCCGCATCGATGAAGTGCGGAATGTGTACGATCTTTTCTTTGTCGACGCCATACGCGATGAACATCGCTTGGAGAAATCGACTCGGTGCGATGATCAGATCAACGCCATCGCGCCACAAGCCGAGCACACGATGCAGCGTCATCTCAAGCGCAGCGAGCACGCTCGCGAGAAACGAATCTTTCACGCAGCGATGCACCACCGCGCGCCAAAAATGATGCGGTTTTGTGCGTTCGCAGATCGTACCACCATGAAACAACGAATAATTCGGAGCGATTAGTTTGTAATCATGCGCAGTCATCACCACCGGCAATCCACGTTTTTTTGCTTCAACGAGAATCGACGGAGAAATCTGATGATAAATATTATGGATATGCACGAGATCCGGTTTTGTTGCATCGAGTAACGCCGAAAATTTTCGTCGGCCTTCGAACGAATACATCATGCGGCCCGCGGTTTTCAATCCGGAAGACGAAAATTGCACACGCTCGGTTTTCACCGGACTCACAAAAAACCATTTCCATGTACTCGGCACATTCTTTGCACCTCGCATCGCGAAAGGAATCACTTCGTCGCCATGACGTTCGAGAAGCGCTTGCGTATCAAAAAGGTAACGCTCAGCGCCGCCTTTTAAAAAATAATATTTATTTGCGAAAATTATTTTCATGAATACACTTTCTCTCGCCGTGCGAGTACGTAGATGAACGCTCCGTACAACCAAAGATACAATGCGAGTGTACGAACCTCAAGATATGTCGCGAGGGACGCTTGGAAAGCGATCGCGAGAACGCAGCCGCAGAATCCGAGTGCGAGGCCGCGCACATAAGGGTCGTGTGCTTCGCGCCATGTGCGGAGCGACATTCTAAAAAGCGCGACGATCATCCATATATAAAAGATCAGACCGAGTGTGCCAGTTTCTCCCCAGAGCGAAAACCAGTTGTTGTCGATGTAGCCATCGGTGCCGTACACACCGAACGGCAAGTTCAATTTTTCATACACTCTGGTGTTGCGCAGTGCTGCGGCAGCACCGCCACCGTACTGACCGGGCCCGACACCGAACAGCGGCGACGAACGCACGACAACCAGCGGTGTCTGCACGATCCAGTACAGACGACCGAGGCCGTAGTACTCGCCGCGCCATCGCTCATAAGAAAACGCTTCGAAGAACCGCTCAACGACCGTTTGTTGCGGATAATCGGTGAGGTAACTCACTCTGAGACCGGAGTAGCCGACGTACAAAAGCGCGATCGCAACGACCGCGGCGATGCCGATGCGAATGCGTGTGTCTTTCATCAGCACCGCGCCGATCAATAAAAATCCGAGGAGCCATCCGAACCACGACGCGCGCGAGAGCGTGAGGACGAACGCAGGAAACGCAACGAGAATCACGCCGATTAGTGTGCGTTTTTCAACGCGAGACTTGATTGAGTAGATGAGGCCCGACGCAAGCAAAAAGAAAAATGAAAGAAACGTGCCGAGTTGATCGAATCGACCCATCGTCGCGAACACACGCGTGCCCGGCGACCAAAACTGATTCGTGCCGGAGGTGAGTTGAATGCTTTCGTAAAAACGCACTTCGCTGGGGATCAAAAATTGATCGAGCGGTCCGCCGATGATCGCTTGCATCAATCCGAGCAATCCTTCGAACACCACCACACCGAACATCACCTTAGTGACACGACGGATAAACATGTCCTCGGGCGCGAGATACACCGTCAAGAAAAACAAAAGGATGAATCGGATAATTTGGCGCAGCCCGAGAACGCCGATGACCGGTGGGACGAGGTTGAGAATGAGTGAAGTGACGGCGACGAGAAGAAAAAAAATGAAGGGGAGATCGAGCGGAGTCGGGGTCGGTTTTTTTTCTCGAAGAATCAGTCGCACTGCGACCGACGCAAGCAGCACATAAATCAGTCCTTCTGAAAAGTAGCGCGCGTAAATATAGACATCATCGCTCACGAACTTCAGTAGGAACGGTTCGAGCGGTGTGTAGACAACGAGGAACAGAATGATGTGTTCTGGGCGGTAAAATGCGAGGACGACAACGACAAGAGAAACCACCACTGCAAACGCCTTCCACGGCGAAAGGAGCGCCACAAGCGCGCCGGCAAGTGCTGCGGTGAGAAGGAGGACGCCAAGAAAGCGGCGACCTCGTGGGCGACGCGGATCAAGGTCAACGCCGAAAAACGCGCCGATCCTGCGAATACTCTCGGACATATGCGAACAGTGTACCGCTTCTGTGGGCGGCTGTCCCCGGATGCGCGTCTGTGGATAAACCTTGCCTGTCCCTTTGGTGCCTGGCACCAACGTATTTTGTCATTCCGGACCGTGATCCGGAATCCAGAAAAATTAAAAGGACCAAACGAATTTTGTTTGGTCTTTTTTACGTTCTGGATTCCGGGTCAAGCCCGGAATGACAGAAGAGTAATGTTTTAGGTAACGAAAAAGGGGTGACTGACAAGCTGTCAGTCACCCCTCTCGAAGTCATGGAGTCAACGGCCCCCTCCTTTTGCGAGGAGGAGGCAGAGACTCACATGTTGCCGGCCGGCGAGATCTTGCACCCGTCGGTCACGGTGACGCGGAGGTGGCACTCGCCCCTCTGACCGGCCGGCCAGCTGCAGGCGAGGTACTTGCGCGCCTCGGGGGTCATCTTGGCGATGACCGCCGGGTCGCCGTACTGCGCCCAGCCGTCGTCCCCGTTCGGCACCGCCGGGTCGACGTACGAGAACTCGTACGTGCCGACGGCGAGCGAGCTGAAGACGAACTTGATCCGGCTGCCCTCGAGCTGCGAGCTCGCGGTGCCGTGCGCCCAGGTCATGCCCGGGAACGTACCCCTGAGCTCCGCGATGGGCGCGTTGCTCACGTACTGGCGCGCGACCGTGAGGACGCACGCCGCCGGGGAGTCGACGGGCGCCGGCTGCGACGACACGGGGGTCGCGCTGTCGGGGTCCGTCGTCGTGGGCATGCTGCCCGCGTCGGCGTTGCTGGCGTCCGTGCCCGCGTCGGCCGCCGCAGCCGGGGGCGGCTTCGGCGCGTCGCTCTTGTTGGCGTCGTCCTCCTGGAGGCCGCAGCCGATGACGGACGTGACGGAGACGAGGGCGAGACCGGTGATGCACTTGATGAGGTTCATGGTGGACTCCTGTGTCGTCGAGAAACTTGGTTGGGGGTGGAAGGCAGGAGCGCATCAGTGCGCCCCCGCCCGGTTGTTGGTGAAGTGCCCAGTGCGACTAGAATGTCGCGCCGAGCTGGAGAACGCCGCCGCCCGCGAGGGCAGCGCCGTTCTTCGCACTGAACTTGGAACCCAGGAGGAGACTCCCGGAGAGCTCGACCGCACCGAAGCGCATGCCGACTCCGCCGTCTGCCATCAGGTAGAACGCTTGCGCCTTGACGCTCTCGTTCAACCCGACCCAGGTGCCGCTCGCACCCGCCGTGCCGTAGACCTGCGAGGTGAAGTTGTACCCGAGGCCCACGCGGTTGTGGACGCCGAGCGGCAACTTCCCGCCAGAGATCATCGGCGCGACGTCGGCCGCGACCCAGACGTTCTTGTTCGGGTGGAGGGTGAGCCTGGGGCCCATCATTCCTCCCGAGTAGAGCGTCTTGTCGAGGCTCGCGAGCACGATCACACCGGCGCGAGCGCCGATGGTCACGAACTGTCGAGCCTCGAGCGCCGTGACGCGCTCTGTGATCTTCCTGGACCACAGCTCGATGCCGCCGATCTCATCGTCGAGCTTCGTCTCGCCGGCGAGGCGCGCCGCGAGCTGTGTGGCGTGCGCTGCCTGCAAGGCCTTGATCTGGCCGAGCTCCGTGGCGATGTCCACCTTGAGCTGCGCGACCGCCGCCTTGCCACCGTCGCCGGTGGGCTTGGCGGACTCGAGAGCCGCGAGGCGAGCCTCGTGATCCTTGAGCGTCTCCCCGTGCGTCTTGACCTTCGCCTTGAGAGCGTTGATCTCGGCCGCGAGCGCCGCGAGGCGCGTCTGCGTCGCGTCGTCGACGCCGACGCACTTCGCCAGGATGTCGGCCTTGACCCCCGTCGCGTAGGCGCGGAGGCAGGCGGTCGTCGCCGGATCGAACCGCACGGCCGGGGGCGCACTCTGCGCCGAAGCCGTGGAGACGAAAAGTGCGACGAACAGAGCCGCAACCACAGAAACGATGATCTTCTTCATGGAAATCTCCTCACCCCAAGCGGGGCAGTGTGCCCTGGGGGCGGTTGTGGGTCTAGAGTCGTTGAGCGTTACTGCGGTTATTTCTCGATTTGATTGTCAAGTTACTTCCGCATCCAGAACGCTCAGTGAGCGCTGGGATCGTCCGATGGATCCTCAAGGATAAGGAGGAGATATCCTCGCGGCCCATCGAACGATCTCAGGGCTTACTTGAATGTGGGGTGCTTAATGAACAACAAACCACTATAGCAGAAAACCGTATTTTTGTCAAGACTTGCTGACGTACAACATGGCGTTTTCTTACCGCCTTATATAAAGCGAAAAATCCTCCATTTAAGGAGGATTTTTCTAGAGGTTCCTTGAGCTTATCTCGCCTTAATTTATAGACAGAATGCCCTGTTTTCTGCCACCGGTAAGCACATATCCCGACCCTGCGATAATCCCGAGCACAAACCCCGCAAAGGCGTTCTGCGGCACGTTCGGCTTCACCGGCCAACGCGACTGCAGCGGCTCATCGACGAGCTTCACCTGGAGATCGCCTCCGCCGACATATTGCCACCCCTCGGTTGTGAGCACGAACGCGATCGCGCGCGCGATCTGCGTCGCCTGCTCTGGGTCCTTATGATACACCGCCACAGAAAGCATGCCGGAGCCACGGATCACACTCGTACCGATCATCTCCCGCCACAGCTTTCGTTTCTTGATTTCATCGGTCGGAAAAATCGACTGATCGATGTTGAACTTTGCGGCCATCACTTTGTCAAAAAATGACGTCGTGTAGACGATCTGCGAAAGGTTGTCAGAGATGCTCTCCGTCGCTTTGATCGCGGTGTACGGATCAGATGCGGACAGCTGTTTCTGAATAATAAGCAGACGCATGGTGGAGCTGTAGCGCAGCGGGAATAAAAAGCTGAGGCCCGCACCGAACACCGCGGTGACCACGGCGAAAAGAAGGATGCGTTTCCATCCGTCCGCGAGCGCTTGCATGTACTGTGATTCTTGCATCTGGTTTATATTATGACGAGAAAATATAGCATAAAAATTGCTTTTTGTCAATCATCATTTGGCAGTCCCAAGTGTAACGTCAACGCTCCGCTCCCCCTTTGCACCGAGCACGGTGAGCGTGAGCACGCTCCCTGGTTGATACTCCGCAAGCAACTCCGGTAGCGCATTCTTTACACTCACCTCTTCGCCGTTCACTGCTTCGATCACGTCACCCGCGACAAGTCCCGCGACATCTGCCGGGCTTTTTTTTGCGACCGCCGGCCGCGTCGGATCAGCGAACCCCACCAGCATCGCACCGCGCCCCGCGCTGTGCGTCACATCGGGAGCGAGCAACCCCGAAAGATCGGTGAAGCGCACGCCGAGATACGGCCGGGCCACGCGTTTCTCCCGCAGCACTCCGCTGATCACGCCAGAAAATGCCTCGAATGGTATCGCGCGCGCGCCTCGTGCATCATGCGACGCAAGCACACCGATCACCTCGCCTTTTTTTCCGAGCACCATCGATCCTGGCAGCAGATCATCGGCACCGCTTAAGTGTACGGTTTTTTCTGCTCGTTCGGAAGACCACACCACATCAGCGGCAGTGGCGACCGAGATACGATCATACGCGAGTACACCGAGTCTGTGCAGCCCAGCCTCAGCATCAAAAGCGAACGCGAAGCCGCCAGGAGAAAGATCCGCGCTCTGGCCGAACGCGGTGACCGGAAGATTGTTCCCCTCGATTTTCAAAAACATCACACCAGTGAACGGATCTTTCACCATGTCCTTCAGAGGATACGCCTTTGCACCAATGAGCGCGACAACATCTTGGAGCGTCCTCCCTTTTGCAAAAGTGTTCTCTGCGGTCAGCAACCAACCGTCCGACGTAAGTACGATCCCTGCACCGACCGCCTCTCCAGACACATACGTATGCACCGGACCGCCGTCGCGCGAAATGCGCGGCATAAATAACACCGCAGCACGCGCAGGATCGACCGATGGCGCCGCTTCATCGAGCGCTGTACCTGCCAATCGCCCGCGGAGTACGGTCGGTGACGTTCCAGGAAACGTCGGTGTCGGGAGTACGTACGCCGTAACAACGATCATGCCCACCGCACCTGCACCAAATCCAAAAATGACACTAAGAACGAGCGTGGTGATAAACGAACTTTTTTGCAAAGGCGCTGGCATAACAAAATTATGTCCATCTCGCTGTGCCGAGCACGAGCAGAATAAGAATAAAAGTAAACGCAAATTGTCGCCGAAGCAACGTGACACCTTTCAAAATCTTCATGGTCGCATGCAGTCCGGATACTAAGAAAATTAACGCCACCGCCGCATTTACCGCCCACGTCGTCGGCAAAAAAGAAAGTGCGAAAAAAAATTCTGTTCCGAGAACACCGAACGCAATTGCGATCGCAAAGGTTTGTTCAGAAGAAACACCTTCGCTCCACAATCTTTCCCGCACAAAAAGCATCACCGAAATTCCTGTCGCAACAGCAACGACCGCTTGGGGAAGCGTGGTGAATGCAGATACACCGAACGCAAAAGCAAATCCAAAAAAACTCGCGATCACTTGCAGTACAAATGAAAGATGACCGAGCTCTTCATGGCCATACCGCGCAATCTCTCCGCGCATGGCGAGCACCGACGCAAAATGTGCGCAAAGTAAACCGAGAGCGATCACTGCAATGATGTAACGTGTAAAAGTATGCTCAACCAACATGAAGACGCTCAAAGTGCCGGCAGTAAAAATGATCGGGGTGAGCGCAACATGCATCGCTCTCCGCGACGACATCCCCGCAACGCGCGCAGCAAGAAATGCTGCGGCGCCGATAATACTCACTGTCACACCAGACAACATAGTGAGAACAAGAACGCGCAACTCAGGACGTACACTGTGCGCTGCGACGGCCACAACAAAAAGACAACCACCAAAAAAAAGAGGAACAACGTAAGGGGCAAATCTGCGAAATCTTGTCAGCATATCTATTAGGGGACCTCTGAAAAACTCTAATGTGATTTTGCGGGTGTGAGCAAAAACTTCAGCTCACCGTTCTCTCCTTCGCGAATATCGGTGAGTGTTCCTACTGCACTAAGCTGCGCACGAACCGGTTGCATCAAAAAACTGTCGAATGAAGAGACGAGCGCGTTCGCGAGCCAGAGCGGCACCTGCTGCGCACCGATCCGCAACTCCCGCACAGTGATCTCAATATCACCGTTCGTTTTTACCGCCGGTGTAAACCGCGCAAGCACGGTTGTCTCTCGTTCTTTTCTCGGCAGTTTCAATACTATTTCGAGACCCGTCGGAAGCACCACCACTTGCGCCTCTCGAATTTTAAACGGCACCACTCCATCGGGCGCTTCCCATACTGCATGCTGCAACAGCGTAGTGAGTTCCTGCTCTTTCACCATGAGCGTCACGATGCCGATGTGCGGATCAAACGCTGCCCGCGTACCGATCACACGGAGCACCGAGGCTGAAGTCGACGTGCCGAGAGGAAGCACGACGCGCGTCGGCACGGCCGGCGCATACAATGCAGGAGAAAGCACGGGCACATACGCAAGTCCGCTTTTCGCAACCACCACCGTCACAAATAGTGCGGGGATGCCAAAAAAAATGATAAGCGCGAACAAACAACCACCGCACGCAGCGCCCTTTTTTCGCACGGCTTCTTGTTTGAGCTCTCGCCTGATCTCCTGCTTGAGCTCACTGCGCGCGATTGCATCGTTGGGAGTGTCCAACCTTACCATATTTAATGGGTCACTTGTGGCGGAGTGTTCGAAGTATCGACCGCGCTATTCATGGCGGGTGCATCCACCCATGACTGCTCGTTGCGAATTTCCGCAGTCTTTGTAATCAGCGCATCTGCGCCAGCACCACCGCCATCCAACGCACGCAACCATGAACCTAGTAACAACACAAAAGAAAGATGCGCGGACTGCGCTTCTTTAGGAATGCGTTCCATACGCAATAATCGATCTTGCGTTTTTTGGACAAGCTCTCGCATTTCCGGTGCGACCGCGCGTACATCTGCTGCTGTCATTTTTTCTGCTTGCAAAAAAAATGGCATCATCACCTCTTTTGCTGCCGCATGGTATTCTTCCTCGGTTTCTGCAAATACGATCGGTGCACTGTGCACAGGTGATTTCGCTTTTGTGATCGCGATATACGTAAGGCCAACGATGGCACCCAACACTATCACCGCAAAAAATACCGCGACCGCGAGAAATTTTTCGGACAAAAAATCGAATTTCTTGCCAAGCATAGCAATGCTAGTATAGCAATCGATATACCGCTCGGTCAAAGTGCCACGCCATGCTACCATTGTATATATGATGCTTGCATTCAACGATGCGGCGATACTTACGCCAGACGCTCTGAAAAAACACATATCGACAGACACCGCCTACGGTTTGTCGACTCTTGAAATTGGACGAAGAAGAAAGCTCTTCGGACCGAACGCAATACCGCATAAGAAAAAAACTGTGGGAGAAATTCTCCTACGACAATTTACATCTCCCTTCACCTACCTTCTCGCTATCGCCGCAACGGTCGCGATACTCACCGGCGAGTATACCGACGCAACGATGATCGGATTATTCACGCTCATCAATACTTGTCTCGGTTTTTTTCAGGAGTATCGAGCGGAACAAGCGGTGCAGGTCCTACTCAAATATTGGGAAATAAAAACGCATGCGCTTCGTGACGGTGCTGTACGTTTGATCGCCGCACACGAACTGGTGCCGGGCGACATCATCCGTCTTCAAGCCGGCGACAAAATTCCAGCAGACGTCCGTTTTATCACCGTGAACAACATCACCGTCGATGAATCAATTTTGACCGGGGAATCCGTTGAAGTAAGAAAAGAAACCGCAGCACTCACGGCAGCGCCAAAAGAATATTACGAAGCGACAAACATCGGATTCTCTGGCACCGCAGTGCTTACTGGTGATGCAAGTGCGATTGTGATCGCAACAGGAAAATCTGCAGCGGTCGGCGAAATCGCGACACTCACCGCGACAACAAAAAATGTCAGTACGTTTGAAAAAGAGATCGCGGTATTTAGCGCATTCATTTTAAAACTCGTGATCGTCACGCTGTCCCTCATGTTCATCGTGAACGTGATGCTCAAAGGGTTCGGGCGTCTTGAAGAGCTCATTTTATTTTCAATCGCTCTCACTGTCGGTGTGATCCCCGAAGCACTGCCCGTCGTTTCAACGATGGCGCTCTCTCGAGGCGCGATGCGCATGGCAAAAAAACAGGTGATCGTAAAACGACTGTCGGCGATCAACGATCTTGGGAGTATCACTATTCTTTGTACCGATAAAACTGGAACGATTACGGAAAATATTATGCAGGTTGCGGAGGTTCGCGCCTCTAATGAACGTTCTTGTCTTCGCTACGCGCTCCTCGGCTCCTCTTTTCTTGGCGAAAAAGAACAGCAACAAAACAATGCGTTCGACGTCGCGCTGTGGAAACATTCGGACGATGCGATGCGTGCAGACTCAAAGAAGGCACAAAAAATTGCAGAGAGACCTTTTGATCCCGTGCGACGTAGAAACGAAACATTGCTCGAAAGTCCGAGCGAAGGTCGCGTAACGGTGCTTCGTGGCGCACCAGATGTCGTGCTTTCTCTCGTCGGGACGGTACCTGACGCATTCACGACCGGCGGCTGGCTCGCAAAACAAGGACTCGCAGGAAATCGCGTGATCGCGATCGCAGTACGTCGCGAAGGCGCGAATACCAAAACGATCAGCGAAAACGGAGGGTATACGCTCGCAGGACTCATTTCCTTTCACGATCCCATTAAACAAAGCGCATTCGATGCAATCAAAAAAGCCCAAACTCTCGGCGTGCAAATAAAAATTCTCACCGGTGATTCCAAAGAGGTCGCTGGTGCGGTCGCTGAGCGGTTACGATTGATCGACGATCCTCTCGCAGTGATTTCTAGTACGGAATTTGAAGCGCTCTCTTCGGAAGAGCAACATCAGGCGATACAAAAGTATCACGTCTTCGCACGTCTCAATCCCAAACAAAAATTTCGCATACTCGCACTGCTGCAAGAAAAAAATACCGTTGGTTTCCTCGGGGAAGGGTTCAACGATGCACCCGGTCTCAAGATGGCAAACGTTGGACTCGCAGTGCAAGGAGCATCAGACATCGCAAAAGAAGCAGCGGATGTTATTTTGCTCAATCCCAGTCTCACGGTGATCTTCGATGGCATCGAGGAAGGACGACGCACGTTTGCAAACACCATCAAATATTTAAAAATCACCCTCGCTTCGAACTTCGGCAATTTTTACTCTGTCGCGATCGCTTCGTTCTTCATTCCCTATCTCCCGATGCTTCCGCTACAAATTCTTCTTCTCAACTTACTCACCGATGTGCCGATGATCACGATCGCTGCGGACAGCGTCGACGCAAACGAACTGAAAAGTCCGGAAAAATATGACGCAAAACATCTGGTGATCACCGCAACGATGCTCGGCATCGTGAGCAGTATTTTTGATTTCATTACTTTTGCGCTCTTTAATCGTTACGGTGAGGGTCACTTGCAATCGATATGGTTCATCGTCAGCGCGCTCACTGAGATTGCGCTCATTTATTCTCTGCGAACCACGAAACCATTCTGGCATGGTGAGCGACCACCGTTCTCTGTTGCGCTGCTCACCGTTTTTGCGTTCCTCGGTATTATGGTGATCCCATTCACCACTTTTGGTCATCGCGTATTTCACTTTGTGACTCCACCAACAACGCTGCTCATCATCGCAATGAGTATCGTTCTTGCAGAAATGTGCATTATGGAGATGGCGAAGTTATGGTTTTATCGTCCAAGACGCAACGACGGAATCCGCACATGACCGCGCGCGTCGATTCGCACATCTTCCGTTGACTCCCCCGCTGGAGGAATCACTTCACCTTGAGAAGATGCGTTCGTTGTTTGCGGAACGACATCCTTTTGAATTCTCAATTTTTTCGTAGTGATGAAACGTTTGGCTTTTTGCGCCTCAGCGCGAGCTTTTGTATAGAACGCAAAAGCGTCTTCTGTTCTTCCTTCGGCAACCGCAGCATCACCCTTTACAAGCAACGCGCCAGCGAGAGAGAGTTGCGCCTCGATCCTTGCAGATGCGTCTACATCGAGACCGACTGTGCTCCCAAGCACCGTACGCACTTCATCGATCTTACGCTGCGCGGCAGCACGATGCGTCTCCACCCTAAGTATCGCTCGTGATCGCGTAAAATTTTTTTTCACCACATCGGCCTCATGACGATCACCCTCGATCGCTTTCGTTTCCTCGTCGATCACCGCCACAATATGTTCGAGCGATGCTCGTTCGTCTTTTTCTTTTTGCGTGTCTTTTTCTGCATGTAACACGTGCAGAATTTTTTCATGTGTACGCAACGTGACCGCAAGACGTGCGCGCACATCCGAAGCTGCAACGGCATCAGCGTTCGCGCGAAGCGCTGCCATTTTTCGTTCTGCGTTTGCGGCATGTGCGCGAAATTGCACCGCGAGATTCTCTGAAGTCCTCGGTTGGAGTCTGCCGCTCGACTGCAACGTTTCCGCTTCGGCGAGACGGCGCTCAGCGCGTGTCGCCTCCCAATTCGCCCTATCCCTTGCAGTGACAAGCAACACGGCGTGCACTTCTTCGTTCACGTGCACCTTCACGGGATACAACGTATCTCCCGGCATCGCCCCTTCTGCAGCATAAGAAACACCCGCTGCCGACAAAAGAAGGCCGCACACCGTTGCGCTCACCGCTGCAAATTTTCTTGCATGTTGCGTTCCTACAAAACCGAAAAGTTTCTGTGGGCGAATTGGCCGCAAAGCAACATATGCACGCAATTTTTCTCGCATCGTCAATTTTTCCTCCATCGTGAGAGAGGAAACTTCGGCACGAGTAAAGATGGTGGTAAGCGGATCCATAGTTAGTTTAAAAAATGTTGGAGTTGTTTCATCGCGCGATGGAGTCGCACTGACACCACGTTCTCAGACTCCCCCAAAGCCTCACCGATTTCTTTTGGTGACAGCTGTTGCAAATATCGCATCCGCACAACATCACGATGTTTCTCATCTAAACGGTTGAGCAATGCACGCACTTCGCTGTATTCAGCGGCCGCTTGCACTCTTTCTTGCGATGGCACGCTCGGCTCATATCCCTCTTCCATTAATGCGTCGAGTGAAGACTCTT
>JAHFIV010000060.1 GCA_023246225.1 bacterium | reverse complement strand
TGCATCGAGATACAACACGCCGTCGGTGAACGCATTCAAGAAATCTGCATCGTGCGAAATCACGAGCACGGTTTTTTCATACATCATTAAAAATCCAGTGAGGTGTTCGATCCCCGCCTGGTCGAGATTATTCGTCGGCTCATCGAGAAGCAAAATGTCCGGATCCTGAATCAACGAATACGCGAGCAGTAATCGTGCCTGCTGGCCGCCGGAATGTTGCCGAAGCGTTTTCGTGATGTCGGTCGCGAGGTTCACGGCGTCGAGTACATCCGCGATCCGCTTGTCGAGATTATACGGGACTGTTTCGAACGTCCCCGCGAACCAATCACGAACGGTCGTGTCGAGCTCGCCTGCAGGGATCACCTGCTTCGCGATGCCGACGGTCGCATCTGTCGGTGTTTTAAAAACATTGCCTGACCTCGGCTGCTGCTCGCCGAGGATCAGAGAAAAAAGCGAGGTCTTCCCCGCGCCGTTCTGCCCCATGAGCGCGATGCGCGTGCCGGTGCGCACAGAAAAACTGACCTCGTCCAAAATGGGCTTGGTGTCGCCGTAATCGAATTTTACTTCCTGAAAACGCAGGACGACAGGGTCGTTAGCCATAACGGGAGGGAGGATAGCGAATTTTTGCCGATAAGTAAAGGAGCGTGAGGCTCTAAAAAAGAGAACACCCCGGGCGGAAGACCACACGGGGTGCCTTAATGAAAGGACGAGACTGGTTGCAAAGGGCTAAGGACAAATGGACTGAGGAGTCCTGAGTGGCCTCAGCGATAAGGACTAACTTGCGCAACGACGAATACGAACCCGTCGTCACGATTCCACCTGCTGACGGGCTCGACGTAAAACGTACTCAGCCAGGGATCGCCGTCGCTGCGGCCCGTGCAGAGCAAGCTCGGGTCGAAGTCACGGTCCTCGATCGGATCGTGCATGGTGACGATCCAGGTGAGGCCCATCGCTTTGATCTCCTCGTCCGTGAACAGATCGCGGATGAGGCACGCCACCTCGGCGTTGGGGGTCTGGAACTGGTATTCCTTCGCCCTGGCACGGATCTTCTCGGTGACCCTGTCGGCATCCGTGAAGAGCGAGCCATTCAGGACGACGATGTCCGTGGTGATGCCACTCGTGGGCTTGAAGTCCGGGGAACGGAGCAGGTCTTTTGCCCACCCGGTGAGCTCGATACCCTTGCTCTTGAAATAAATGATCCATCCTTCGCCGGTCCTGTCGTTCGAGGTGACACTGAAGGTGATCACGCCGCCCTTCTCGCGCCAGGTGCGAACCGGTGCGGTGACGGTGAGCTTAGCGTTGTCCATTTTTCTCTCCTTGCGCTCTATTGCGCGTTTTTGTCCCCTCTCTTCCGAGAAGGATCTACGACCTGAAGTGGTCATAGCCAGGAAGCTCCGAATTATTTTCAGAACTTTTTGGCTATGACCACGTGTGCAAAGAACGAATTTTTATATCATGAAATGCGCCGGGTGTCAATCATTCGCGACCTCTCTTCTGTCATTCCGGCCTCCACCTTTGTCATTCCGGCCTCCGAGCCGGAATCCACATAAACAAAAAGATCAACGAAAATTGTTTGGTATTTTTTTTATTTTCTGGATTCCGGGTCACGGCACGTCGGTCGCGACCGACGTGCCACGGCCCGGAATGACAGTAAAGAGGTGACCGAGATGACAATATTAAAATAAAACAAAAACCGGCCCGACTTGCATCGGACCGGTCTCCCGTCAGCTACGCTTACGCGCGGCGAACGTTGGCGGCGCGGGGACCCTTGTCGGAATCCTCGGTGTCGAAGGTGACCATATCACCGACCTTGAGTTCGGGATACGACACGTCGACGAGCGCAGAGGAGTGAAAAAACACGTCCTTGCTGCCGTCATCTGGGGTGATAAAACCGAACCCCTTGTCGGTGAGCCTCTTGATTTGTCCCTGCATAGTGATGCGTTAGGGAATAAGAACCCGCAAGTCGACGCCTCGTGTGCGGGATCTCCGCGTGGGGCTCGTTGCAGAATTCTACGGTAACACAAATGCTAAAATTTGTCAATGGTGTATCCTGCAAAATAGCATAAACTTGCCTTGTTTAAGCCAAAAATCCCCTCCCCATTGAACACTTTGCTCCGCCTCGGTAGTATTGAAGGATCCTATGCGAATTCCAAAACGCAATTCTGAAATGCACAGAAAATTCGGCAAGGACGCCGACGATTTTCTTTCTCCAGAAGCGATCAAAAAATTGCAGGATGATTTGCGGCGACTCGAAGAGGTGTCGCGGCCGCGCGCGGCGGAGGAACTCGCACGAACACGCGAGATGGGTGACCTTTCAGAAAACGCTGCGTACTCCGAAGCGAAAGGACGATTGAACGGGATGCTTCGCCGCATACATGAAATCAAAGAACGGCTGAAAACCGCGGTGGTGGTGAAGCGCGGATCAACGGACGGACGGGTCGGTGTCGGCGCGACTGTTGTTGTGCGCGTGAACGGAAAATCGAAGACGTATGCGATCACCGGATCTGCAGAGACCGATCCTGCGTCAGGTCGCGTGTCGCACCTCTCCCCGCTCGGCGCGGCACTGCGGGGCCACGTCGCGGGCGACAGCGTGACCGTTACCGCAGCAAACGGAAAAAAAGTTGCGTACGAAATTCTCGAGGTGCGTTAACTTTTTTTGATATGCGCCATTGCGTACGGTAGCGACGCGTCGACTTTTTTTCCTGGATTAAAAATACCGTCCGGATCAAAAATCTTTTTGATTTCTTTGAACACCGCGAACACTTCAGCGCCGAACATCTGTTCGAGATACGGCCCACGAATCAACCCGTCGTTGTGTTCACCGGTCATCGAGCCGCCATACTTGAAGACGAGGGCATACACTTTCTTTGCAAGCTCTTCGATAATCTGTTTCGTTTTCACGTTTGCGAGATCCATGAGTGGGATGATGTGAAAATTTCCATCACCGACATGGCCGGCGATGGTGAAGAGAAGATCGTACTGGTCGAGTATCTCGTACAATTCTGGCAAAAACTTCGGGAGATCAGACGGACGAACGCAAAAATCATCGATGAACGGCGCGGTGCGCAGTTTTTTTATGCGCTTACGAAGTACGTTGAAACTTTCACGGCGTATCGTCCAATATTTTTTCGCTTCTTCTTCGGTTTTTGTAATACGAGAACGAATGTTAAACGGAGCGACTGCGGATTTTGCCTGTGCAAGCTTTGCGTCGACCTCAGCCTCAGAAGCACCGGTAAATTCGGCAAGCAACACCAGCTTCGGTATGCCGCCAGTGACCGCCATCCACGCTTCGGGAAGAAATCGCCACGCGAGTTGAAAAATATTTTTGCCACCCATCTGTTTCGTGAGATCACCGAGATACCGCAGAGTGATCTTCAGCGTGTTGTCATCGTACGATTCAAAACTCTCTGGCTTACACTCACCGATCGCACGTGCGAGCCCCGCGAGCAAACTGAAGTCACGCAAAAACATCACGAGAAGTTTTGAATGTGGTTCGGGTTTCACGAGACGAAAACGGATCTCCGTGATCACACCGAGCGTTCCTTGCGACCCCACGAATAACTTGGAAAGGTCAAACGTTTCACGATCCCACACGCTCCACACATTGTATCCTGCAGAATTTTTGGTGACGTTCGGTTTTGCGCGCTGCACGAGATCATAATTTTTCTCCACAATCTCGTACACGCGACGATAGATCTCTCCTTCAAAATCGTCCTGCGCCATTTTCAAATCGAGCTGCAATCGCGATAACGGCGCAAGCGTGTATTCTTTTCCATCACGCAGTACGACCTTTAAACCCGCAACGAACCGTTCGGTCTTTCCGTAACGAAGCGACTTCTCTCCACCGGAGTTATTCGCAACCATTCCACCGACTGTGCAGAGTTCTCGCGACGCAGGATACGACGGCAACAATAATGTATGCGCGAGCGTCGCTTTTTCGAAGTCGCGATAAAAAACGCCAGGCGCAACAACAGCGTAGTCGTCACCGACTTCCTTGATGGCGTTGAGATGTGGCGTCATCTCCATCACGATCGACTCCCCGATCGCTCCGCCGGTCATGTCTGTACCCGCAGCACGAGGTGTGATGGAAAGACTCTTGTCATGATGCGACGCGACATAAGAAACGATCGCCCCGACATCTGCAACATCTTTCGGTGCCACGATAACCGACGGACGAATTTCAAAAATACTCGCATCGCGAGAATCATGATCGAGTGCGGCGGCGTCATCGTGCACCTCACCTTGTATTCTTTTTGAGAGTTCTTCTTTGAGACGCATAAAAACAGTATAGCATCTCTGCCATTGAAAAAAATTCCGAAAAGCCGTACATTGCCTGCACGTTCGGAGAGCGTCGATTTGTCGTTTATTTTGCTCGGGGATCGTCTAATGGTAGGACCCCGTAAAAATCCCCTTGGGATTTACGGGGCAGGCAGCAGCCGGCGCCTGTCCCGCAAGCGACCACGTTTTTCACATACTCTGCTCGGGGATCGTCTAATGGTAGGACAGCAGCCTTTGAAGCTGCACATCCTGGTTCGAATCCAGGTCCCCGAGCAGAGTATATGACGAGTCGCGCTGCGGGAAAGCTGCACATCCTGGTTCGAATCCAGGTCCCCGAGCCAAGGAAATGATAGTTCAAGTGGACCGAAACGTCCGAGCAAGTTGGATGGAGTTCCGTGAACGGGAAGCTTGAAATGAAATAACAAGAACACCGAATCTTTTCGGTGTTCTTGTTTAGGATGATGTCCTTATTAAAAAACGCTCAGAAATTATACCGAGCTCAACCATTTCAGCGGACACCAAGGTAGGTCTTCACGGCCTCGAGGTTGCCAGACTTGAAGAAACGCTCGGGCGCCTTTCGGACCTCTTCGACGTCGAGCCATTTGTAGCCGCTGTGCTCTTCGGAAATCTTGACGGTGCCGGATTTCCATTGAGCCTCATGGAGGACGTAGAGAACGTGAATTTCCGGCGCCTCGCCGTCGGCGGCAATGCGATGCCGCCCCATCCCCACAGGACGACGCTCGAGCTCGTATTCCACATCGCCGATCTCTTCGGAAATCTCACGCGCGAGGATCTCCATGAAGTCCGTCTCGAACTCAACGACGTCAACACGGCCACCTGGAAAGTCGTACAGTCCGGCGAAGCTGCCCTTGTCCTTGGCGAGGGAGAGCATCTTGTCGCCGTCACGAAACACAACTTTGAGCGAAACCTGATACTTGTCTATTGCACGTTTCATAGGATGAACTTTAGGCGATTCTTCTCATTACTTGTAGGAGCAAGCAATCGCTTGCAAAAAACAGAATCCGGTTTTTACTTCCTCAAAGTGTGATTGACTGATCGCTGCCACACACCAACAAACATGTTCTGATATTGCCGCACTGCTTCGGCGTTCAACAGTTCATACGCCGCCGGCTCTTCACCCCAAATGAGATGGATGACACGATCGCTAAGGATGATCACTCCGGTTGGAATCTCCGTATCAGTTGAGTGGATAATCATGTTCTTGTTATCAGCAAACGTCCGTTGGATCGCCGGCAATGCGCTCATGCGACACAGTGCATGGTCTTCAACTCCTTTCTGTTCAAGTGAGGAGTGTAATTCGTTCAGCATCAACCTGACATCGAGATCGGCATACTCCGCATCGAACGCAAACGTCCAGTAATAATCCTTCTCGGTGAGTGAAGCAGCAATCCGTTCAAGCATCCTCTTGAAGTTTCTCTTGCCTTTGTGAAAAGCGTAACCCTTTTCGATTGAATCTTGCCCAGCCAGTAGTCGGTCAATTTCCTCCCTTTTGTAACGGCGATCCTTGCGTGATCCGATACGCACAGCATGGATCAATCCCTTTGACTCCCAGAGACGCAGAGTGTTCGAATGTACACCGAGCGCAGCGCTCGCTTCACGGATGTTCAGAAGCGACTCTTGTCGCTGTG
>JAHFIV010000059.1 GCA_023246225.1 bacterium | reverse complement strand
GAGCGTACGGAGACGCTGCATCTCCGTGTTCGCCGCCGGCGAAAGAGCGGTCGTCTCGACGACGGAAAACAACGAGCCGGTCTTCTTCGGTGTGAGTGTGCCATCGAAATCGAAAACAACGGCGGAACGGGAGCTAGTGTGGGTCATCGCGTGCACCTTTCTTCAAAAAACATCCTGCGCACACACTAGCGACCGTTTGTGCTTTTGGCAAATTATCATCGTTGTCATTCCTGCCTCCCTTCTGTCATTCCAGCCCCCCTTTTTTGTCATTCCGGGCCGTGACCCGGAATCCAGAAAAAATAAAAAGGACAAACGTATAATACGTTTGGCTTTACGTTTCTGGATTCCGGCTCGGAGGCCGGAATGACAAGGTGTGGTTCGGAATGACAACGGCCAATTAAAATACGTAAAATTCTCTCAACTGTTCGGTGTGGCGCTGCACGTCAAGTCCCGTGACCACAGCGACGGCTCTCGCAGACATGCCACGATACGTCCCACACACCGCTGCTTTTTCAAGAGCAATGACCAAACTTTGCAAATCACCGGGTATGGTAAGAAATCCGTTTTGTTCGTCATGCACGAGTTCTGGGATCCCACCGACCGCAGATGCGACCGCAGGAACGCCACGACCGAGCGCTTCCATGAGCACCGTCGGCGCGTTTTCGATCACGGTCGACGGAACGACGATCCAATCCGCACGATCGTACGCCGCATCAACGTCGCTACGATCGAGACGTCCGCGCACATGCACACCAGAAAGGTTTTCCGCACGTCGACGCACGTATTTTTCCATCGATCCCCCACCGATAATTTCAAGCGACGCAAAAAAAGATTTTTTCTCCCACGCGTGCAGGAGTAACGCTATTCCTTTGTGCGGCTCAAGTTGGCCGACAAAAAGAAACCGCGCCGGGGATCCCACGATCGTCCGCGGTGATGCTGGTTGCGGCGCAGGATTACGCAATACCACGTGACGCGAGGTCGAAAAAAATCCGTAGCGCACATGAAGGTCGCGAAGAAACGCGGAAGGAAAAATCACGACCTGCGGAGAACCGATTTTTCGTCGCATCACCGCAATGTACGCACGCTGGAGCCACGACGCGTGAAACACCTGGTCCCCACGGATGAGTCCGGACGGATCGAGCAGTTGCACATCGTGCACGGTGTGCACATGACGCATTCCCGCGCGACGCACCGCTGCGAAGATACCGAAACCGAGCCCCATCACGTTATGCGTATGGACGACGTCGGGTTTTTCGCGTGAAAAAATCTCCGCAAATATGCGCGTACTTCGTGCACTCCAGATGTCGATGACATGCCACACCAATCGAAAAATCGCATTATGACGACCGAGGTCGCCGTAAAACGCGATGTTTTTGACATACACTCGCAGTTCGTTGTGCAAACGAGGAAGCGCGCAACCTTTCGGCTCACCGCTCACCACGCCAACCTCGTGCCCCAGCGCAACGAGCGCGTCGGTCTCCTGCTGCACCACGCGTTCTGCACCACCGCGACTGAGTGCGCCATACAAATTTGAAATCATCATGATCCTCATAGCACTTCATCAAGTATCGTTTCCCATTTTTTCTGACGATGCGACGACGCATATTCTTCGGTGACCATGCGCCGCGCCGCATCTCCCATCTGCTGCCGCGCGGTGGTCGCACCAAGCAACTCCGCCATGCTGAGCGCAAGCGCAGACGATGAACCTGGTGGAACGAGCAAACCGGTGTGACGATCTCGCACAATCGTTCGCACACCAGGAAGATCCGACGCGATCACTGGCACACCGCACGACAACGCTTCAAGCGCAGCGATACCAAACGCTTCAGAACGATCAGTGGAAGGAAAAATAAACACATCACCGAGACGGATATGATCAGGCAGATGTTCTTCGGAAACATTTCCCGCGAACGTCACGCGCTGCGCGACGCCGAGCGAGCGAGCGAGCGCCTCGAACGTTGGTCGCAGTTCCCCATCACCAACGATCACCGCATGCACACGCGAGAGTTCTTTTGCTGCGAGCGCATGGAGCAACACTGGAATCCCTTTAAAATAGTGCGGCCGATCAAGTCCACCGACGAACACCGCGATCGGTGCGTCAGCAGGAACCGCGTACTCCGCAAGCAGGGCGGCAGATTTTTGTCCTGGTGAAAAATGATTCGCATCGACGCTCGGCGCAAGTGCAGAAACACGCGAGGAATTTTTCTTAAAAGACGGTGCGATCCGTGAAGATTCTGCGTAATCAAGACTGGTCACCACAACTCGCGCTGCACCCTGCACAATGCTCGGCATGATCATCCGCGAATGCGCAGCGATGAACGGTCGGAGTGCTCCTGTGCCGACAACGTCCATGTGATAGACCAGCAGATACTTCACCTTCTTCGAAAATTTCGCTGCGAGCGCGAGCGGTTCTGCGCCGCCAAAAAAAGGATAGTGGAGAATGACGAGATCATACGCGGTAAAAAGTGCAGCAACTGCAGGGACAAATGCGCCCTTCCCATACTGCAACAAAGAACGCAGACGATGCAGCGCATACCCGTCGGCTGTACGGCCTGCAGTCACGTTCGGTGCGTACACATGCACGTCATACCCAAGCGCCGCGATCTGCGCCGCATCCATCTCCGCAACCTTACCGATACCACCACGATATGGCGGAAAAGTTGGGGTCACAATAGCGATTTTTTTTGACATGCAACAAGCTCAAAAAATACATAATCGCATCACCGACCACGCAACGCGCATGCACGGGTTCGCAACGTAACGCGTGAACGGCCCCGCAACTTCCTGATAATTGATCGTCGACTGAAAAAGTTTCATGATTTCACGATCGCTCACTATGCGAGACGCCTGCACCTGTCGTCGTGTCCGTGCAAGCTCCTTCCAAGAATCAAGGCGAAAAAAATACACATACACTTTTAACTTCTCACGCCACCATCCCGAACGAAACGAAGCGATAAGTAAGGCGATTTCGCTTACAAAAAGCGGAATCGCAAGTACCGCGAGCGTCCAGAGACGCAAATTTTTCATGAAAACGATGTACCGATTGCGCTCCATGAAATAATATTTCGAGATACTCCGAGAAAATTCATACTTGTGGTACACGACCGATCGCGGCGCGAGCACGACGTCATATCCCGCAAGACGAATCCGCCAACCGAGATCGAGATCTTCATGATATAAAAAAAGTTGCTCATCTAATACACCAACTTTTCGAAGCACTGTGGTACGAAAAAGCACACCCGCACCTGAAGGATACGCAATTTCTTTGCGCGCTGGTGCTTTCCACTGTGCGTACGGCTTTCGATACTCAAGACAATACCCGAATCCGAGAAAATGAATCGCGTTACCGGTACTGTTGATCAGTTCTTTGTCAGGATGAAGTAAGAGCAACGACTGTGCAGCGCCGATGCGCGGATCCCCTTCTGCTTCTTTCACCGCTTCAACGAGAAACGACGGCGTTGCTTCAGTGTCGTGGTTGAGAAGGTACACGTAGTCGGCGCCCGCCTCCATCGCACGTTGCATCGCAAGATTGTTTCCTCCCGAAAATCCAAGATTTTTTTCTGCAGCGATCACCGTCACCCACGGATACGCCTTGAGTTTTTCGAGCGCATCATCCTTAAACCCGTTATCAACGACGACAACCTCCACATCAAGACCGCTCCGATCCATGTGCGCGAGCGCAGTAAAACAGCCGTCAATAAAACGGGAAGAATTGTAGGTGACGATAATAACTGCGACTTTGATCATCGAAAAACTCGCTATGGGTTCATTCTTTTTCAACAGTGGAACCTCGCTTTTCAAGACTTTGGCGTCGCACGAGAAGTGTGATATCGCGTTCGATCTTATCGAGTCGCAAAAAAATTCGAAAGACAAGATAAAACAGCGCGATGATCGCAACGTACAACACCGCATCGACACCGCGACCGACACCGAGAAACCCCGCGAACGATGTCGCAAGAGAAGGTCGAAGAACAACAAACGCTGCGCCGATCCACAGCGCGCTCCACAAAAATGCCGCCACACGCGACATCGCACCCTGACGCGCGCGACGCAAGGTCAGACCGAGTGCGATCGCAAAAAATGTGAGTAACACGTATTGGATAACCATAATGCAAAAATCTAGCGTTGCAGTGAACCGAGAAATAAATGCCACACAATACCGACTGCGTCCGTCGCCTTTTGTCCTTTTGCGAGTGTTTCTTTGGTGTATCGAACTTTGACTGGCACTTCGATCGCTCGCCACTCAGAACGTGCGATCAAACGAAGAATCTCTGAACAGTGCGCCATACGATCCTGCAAAAAATCGATCTCTCGTGCCGCTTCGGCGCGCATCGCACGAAGACCGCTTTGCGGATCGGTAAAATTGCGCGGCATACCAACGACGGCGGTGCTAAATTTTTGCGCGGTCCACAAAAGCGTTTGTCGTGATCGCGGCATGCCGACCGCAGCGACGCCAAGAAAACGCGAACCACATACGATGTCTGCCTCGCCGCGCTCGATCGGACCGACAAGCTGAGGAATCGCATCAGGATCATGCTGACCGTCGGCATCAAAATGCACAACGATCTCTGCACCGTCCGCGAGCGCTGCTTCGGTGCCGGTGCGCAGCGCTGCGCCCTGTCCACGATTGAGTGCATGGATGAGCACCTCCGCCCCTGCGGCCGCAGCTTCTTTTGCGGTGCCGTCTCCAGAATAATCATCGACGACGATCACGCGATCGACGTGCGACAAAAGCGTGCGGACCACCGCACCGATCCGTCCTTCTTCTTTATATGCAGGGACAACTGCGTAGACACGCATGTGCAAATTTTTATCTTCCAAACGCCGAACTCGTGAGTCCTTTTTGCGCGATGGTAAATTCGATCGAGCGGCTGAGACCCTGCTCGAGCGGAATGAGCGGCAACCACCCAAGATCTTCTTTTGCTTTTGTGAGATCCGGGAGGCCAAGTTGCGTCATGAACATCAACTCCGCTTCATGCACGATTTTTGATGATGAGTTTGTCAGTGCAATAATTCGCTTTGCTACATCGACAAGTTTGATGTCGTAATCGCTGCCGATGTTCACTGGGCCGATATCTTTTGCAGTGTGCATCAGTTTCACGATCGCATCGACCACGTCAGTGACATACACGAGCGACGTGCGAAAATTTTCATCACCGTACACCACCAAATCCTTCCCCTCCAAAGCGTTCGTGATGAAGTCTGGCATCATCTGTCCGTCAAACAGCGCCATTCGTGGTCCGTACGTCCTAAATATTCTCCCGATGCGCACATCAAGACCGTGCATCTGACTGTAGGTGATCGTCATCGTCTCTGCCCACCGTTTTCCTTCGTCATAGCAGCTGCGCGGAGTAAGATGATCGACCGCACCGAACTCTTCTTCTTTAAAAAGATGCCCGTCTTCGGGACGTGGTCCGTAGATCACTGACGTCGACGCCTGAAAAAATCGCGCGCCGTATTTCACTGCGAGATCGAGAACGTTTCGCATGCCCACAGAATTGACAAGTGTCGTCTGCTGACGAAATTCCTCAAATCTTTTCGCCGAAGTTGGGCAGGCGAGATTGTAAATCTCCTGGATCCCTTGAAACTTCAATTTGAATCGCTCGAGTTCTGGATACTTCTCAAGATCGATCGGTTCATTGATATCTGTCCTGATAAATTCGAAGTCAGAGTTCTGCAACAGGTGATCGATATTCGACTGTAGCGACGTAGAAAAATTATCGACACAAATCACGCGATTGTCTTTGAGAAGACGTTCGCAAAGAAACGAACCGATAAAACCGGCACCGCCGGTCACTAGCACATTTTTTTTCTCGAAGATCGGTTTATCTGGCATAAATAAGGCAACAATTCAGAAGTTCTTAAAGAAAGTATACATCAATCGATCGAGAACACGCAAAAAAACCCATAGATTGGCGATTTTTATTATCCACCATTGTCATCCCGGACTCCACTTTGTCATTCCGACCATCCCTTTTTGTCATTCCGGCCTCCGAGCCGGAATCCACATAACACAAAAGCCAAATGGATTTCGTTTGGCCTTTTTATTTTCTGGATTCCGGGTCACGGCACGTCGG
>JAHFIV010000058.1 GCA_023246225.1 bacterium | reverse complement strand
ACATAAAATCGGTGCACTTTTTGTTTTTTTTGAAATTCTCCCGAGCCAATATCAGCCGCTCACAAAAATTGTTCACGAATATTTTCCGTGCATGCACGTCGCGCGTATAAAAAATCGCGGAGTCACCATCGCGCTTCGAGGCGCTGAGGAACCTCTGGAAAACTCTGTTTCAAAGATTCGCTAATAGTTGATCGGTGTCCCTGTTGGCACAACCTCAACCCACGTCGTTCCTGCGTTGAACACCAGTTCGTTCCCCGCAGCGTCGTAGAATCGCGTACGGCCGTCTTGTTTTTTCCAACTCGCACCGATCACTCGACCATCAGCCGCAAAAAACGCATCGCCACCAGAGGTGGTATCAACGCGTCGCCGACCGATCTCATCGAGCACGACCACCGTAGTTATTTGCACAACAACATTTTTTGCGAGAACGGTGCTGCCATCTGCATCAGCTTGTACGGTCTTGCCGATAACGCGGATCCACACATTTTTTTCTTTGTCATACACCCAACGAACGTTCCATTTTCCTGCTTCACCAAGATCCAATTTCACTATTTCGTTCGGACGATCCTCGGGCGATGTATCATCTTTAAACTTCCAAGCAGAGAGCGCTCGTGTTTCTTCCATCGCACCAAAAGCTTTCTTCAAAAGCGCGGTCGACGTGTACAAATTGTGTGGCGCACTGCGTACAGCGTCACGCCAAAATGCCTCTCCGTTATAAAATTCGTTGAAGTCGTTTACCTCGCCACCCGTCCGCAGACGAGTGAGAGCCTCCGGACTTCCGCCCGAATGCGCGTACAACGCATCGAACTCTGACGCCCAATCCACGTAGTACGGCCGCGCAGAACGTACCGGTCCGATTTTTGCGACATCTGCATCTGATGGAAACACTGCCATCAGTCGCGTGAGTCCGCCCTCGACCGGCGCTTCGATCACAAGCGGCGCTTTCGACACACCCGATTGCGGCAGCGCCTCTGCGATGTTGTCGATCATCACCGCAACATACTTCGCCGCAGGAGCATCCGCTGGAACCATCAAGCCATCGAGCGGTCGCCGCACGGTCTTCGATGCGACCACGCTCTGATCCGACACCCTCTGCAAGAGATGCCCTGCGCGGGATTCACGAATCTCCCCGCTCTGATCGAGCGCTGCAAATCCCACCGCAGCAAAAGCAGCAATGCTCACAAACGTGAGAACGCTCCACATTGCGAGGTCATGCCATCGCTTTTCACGCAATGCCTTCGCGACGTGGGAAACAAAAACTCCCCGCGTCGCGCTCGACTGTTCACGGGGAGTTTTGGGATTCATTGGTTGCATAGTGGTGATATTCGCGGGTGTGATCACGCCGCATTCTTCTATTTCACCACTACTCGTGATCCGCACGCAAATCTTACACTTTCTTCTCTTGAGCAGCTGCGGCGGCGTCGCGCTCTGCCTTCTTTTCTTCGTTTGCTGCCTTCACCGCAGTAACGTCGCCCACAGCCTTTGTATCAAGCGCTGCGAGTTCTTCCTCGGAAATCGGCGTCTGCGCGATTGCAATCACCTCTTCAGCACCGTTCACAAACTCCATGCCTTCGGGAAGCACAAGAGAACCGATCGTGATCTGATCATCAAGATTTTTCAAATTCGAAAGATCGACTTCGATCTCATGCACGAGATACTGCGGAAGACAGCGCACGGTGACCGTGTCCATATTGCGAAGCAAGATCGCACCGAGTGCCTTCACTGCCGGCGCTTCGCCGACGAACTTGAGGGTGACGTTCGCCTCGAGCTTCTCCTTCATGTTCACCTGACGAAGATCAGCGTGAATGATCGTGCTACGAAGTGGGTCGTGCTGCACATCGTGCACGAGCACCTTCACGACCGCAGCATCACCAACCGCGAGGTCGATCAAAGATGATTCGCCAGCCTGACGGAGCACCTTCTCAAAAGCACGAAGGTCGAGGCTGATGTCCTGCGATGCGATACCGTGGCCGTACACAACAGCGGGGATCTGGCCCAGTGTGCGGAGCTGCTTCACTTGCTTTCCTTTGATTACGCGAGTTTTTGCTTCGAGTTTGAGAGCTTCCATATATTTTATGTAAGGACCTCTGTAAAAGTCTCTTCCGGCTGAAAACGAATATTTTTTCCGCACGCTACGATGCCGCGTCCTCAACGATACTCCATATCGTTTGTGGCGCGTCCTCGCACCGTGCGAAAAAAATCTCTCATTTTCAGCTTCGGAACATACTTTTGCAGAGGTCCTGTATAAGTATCGCTATATCGGACTATATATACAGCATCGCCGGAAAAATTGCAAGATAGGGTTGACGATTCTCAAAATTTATGCTAAAAAGGCGTCACCTCACAATGGAGCGGGAGATAATGCAAAACGACCAACCGCACAATGCAGAGATACTGCTGCTCGCCGAGCTCTACGACCAACTGGAAGTGAACAGCCTCCTTCGAAGCAGGGTCGCCGCCGAACGACGAACCTCTGCACTGCTGTACTTCGGATTCACTGCGCTACTGTTCTTGTGCTGCTCGTTCGCGATAAGTAGCATGATCACAACGATCTTGTCTTCCGGCTCGATGGTCGTAATCGTGTCCGGAACAGTCGGTGTCACACCACTCGCAGTCGCTGTAGCATACTTCGTAGTTCAGTCCCTTCGCCTCGCGCACCGCTGGAGGAAAACGGGTCTGCACGACTGACCCACACTCACCGAAACTTGCCGACCTTCGCGGTCGGTTTTTCTTTTTTAAATTATCATCCAGCCCCTCTTTCTTTGTCATTCCGACCCCGGACCTGATCCGGGGCGGAATCCAGAAATCAAAAAGACCAAACATGTATTACGTTTGGTCTTTTTATTTTTTCTGGATTCCGGCTCGGAGGCCGGAATGACAGATCTCTTAATATACTTTGTTCACCCGAACATTCGCTCGAACAATTCGTTCTCGTTCTTGAACAGATGATGCATTTCGATTACTTCGTCGGTCGACACGGGGACGGCGTCTTTAAAACGATTCACTTCCTCGAAGGCGAGGTCGGTGACCATGCCCACGGAACTGACGCCCACGGAAGAAATCAGCACGAGTGCGATAATCGCATTCGAACAGTTTCCGCATTGTATATGAAGTAAATGACTGTCCTCTTTTTCGCCAAGCACCTTTGCCTCCTGCGGATTGTAACTCATCTCGCAGAGCGGGCAATAGGAAATGAGCTTGACCCCTTCGTCGAAAAACGGCGAGGACTGGCTCGATGGAGCGGGCATATTTTTGTTTTTGTTTCGGCAACGATGCCGACCTTATTTTTTGAAGCGCGCAGTATTTTTTCTGTGCACCTCTGCATATACTTTACCATTTTTTTCGCTTTCGGTCAACGCGAAGTTGTGCACATGTAACAAGGTTAAAAGGTGTAGAGGTTAAAAGGTTTAAAGACCCGGACCTCTGCACCTTTTGACCTCTACACCTCTAAACCTCTATATCTTATTAACCTCTTCGCACTGCGATCGACTCAAGCACGCCGATCATTAAAAATTTTACGAGCAGCGACGAGCCTCCATAGCTCAGAAATGGAAGAGTGACGCCGGTTACCGGTAATAACCGCATCGTGCCGCCGATGTTCACCGCAACTTCGGTCGCAAACGACGCCATAATTCCAAGGATAAGAAACATCGTGAAGTCATCATGGCTTTCCGAAGCGAGACGAAACCCCCGATAAAAAATCACCGCGAATAATCCGCACACAAAGAGCGTACCGATGAATCCGAGCTCCTCAGCGACCACTGCAAAAATAAAGTCGGTCTGGCGCTCTGGAAGAAATCGCAACTGACTTTGCGAACCGAATCCGAGCCCCTTGCCCATCAGTCCACCAGAGCCGATAGCGATCACCGATTGCGTGACGTTATACCCCTTCCCTCTCGGATCAACAGAAGGATCCCAAAAAGAAGTGACGCGATCTTTTTGATATGGCTTTAAGATGAACAACCATGACGCCGCAATCGTTACGATGCAAAGAAGTACCATCACGATAAGATGTGAACGGCGAATTCCTGAAATCAAAAGAAGCGCGCCCCACACCGCGATAAGCAACATCGCTGAGCCGAAATCCGGTTGTATAATGACAAGCAAAAAGACGCCGGCAAGCGCAACGCCGGAGCCGATAATCTGTTTGAGGCCCGCAGGATGACGCGCATAATCGCTAAAAAATTTGGCGAGATAGATGACGAGAAATAATTTCACAAGCTCCACCGGCTGCACACCAAACCCGCCGAATCCGAACCAACCACGCGTACCACGCACCGTTGTGCCGAACACGAGCACGGCGATAAGAAGTAGGAGGGAGACAACGTAGAGCACGC
The DNA here is from genome assembly GCA_023246225.1 of bacterium. Taxonomy (GTDB): domain Bacteria; phylum Patescibacteriota; class Patescibacteriia; order SG8-24; family SG8-24; genus JAHFIV01. The sequence continues at coordinate 1,849 of JAHFIV010000058.1, read as the reverse complement.
GCGCAAGGCCGGAGAGCAAACGATAATCAACCGCAGACATAATGAAGAGAAGCGCGACGCCAGCCGACGCAAAAATAACCTGTCTCCAAAAATGCGAGAAGTCCCCCGCCGCTCCGCCAGCACCGAGCGATGTGCTGTAAATCGCCGCGAGACCAAAAAACACGAGCAGGATCGCTGCGCCGAATAACGTCCAATCAAATTTCCTGAGAGACAATACTCGCATACACCCTAGTTTGTCATTCTCACCCCACCTCTGTCATTCCGGCCATTCCTCTTTCATTCCGGGCCGTGACCCGGAATCCAACCCCTCTTTTGTCATTCCGGCCTCCGAGCCGGAATCCAGAACCGTAAAGCCAAACGATACCCGTTCATCGTTTTGTTTATGTGGATCCCGGGTCACGGCCCGGAATGACAGAAGAGGGGGGTCCGGAATGACAAGATATAGAGGTCGGAATAAAAATAAAATCCAACTGAACAAAAAAACTTCTCAGTGAAGTTCATACCAAAATCGTAATGAAATGTGAAATATTTCTATCTCCCTGGTGCGATATACAAGTGATCATCAAAAATGTTCAGTATCGGTTTCACCTCGACTTTGGTCACTGTTGGGATGTCGGAGAACCAACTTGCATCGACAGCGCGACGCTCTCCTGCACGAAGATCAGAAATCACCACTTGGTTCACACCGACAACGCGCGACCCCGACAAAAGCGTCACCATGAAACCGACATTGAAGTAACTGAATCCGGTATCGTTCTCGACGGTGAACATCGCGCGCCACACCGGCACAGAATCGGTCGCTTCTGGCGGCGCAAAGTTCGTGTCCGTGATACGAACGTTCAATCGCTCGTTCATCCACGTCGCAATATCTGGTCGCGTGTTGTGAAGATTCACACGATGCCACACGATGTTTTCGATTTTCACATCGGCAACCGATGGTCGCGCGTCAGACTGCGCACCGAGCACCGCGAGATATCGCGACTCACCTGGCAACAAAAATGCTTTCTTTGCAGGAGTGGCGTCACCGAAACGATACTCGAATTCCACCCACCACTGCGGATTCGGATTGGTGACGCGAGCGACCATGTCATACTTCTTGTCCCCTGCCCCAAGCACGATCGCACCCTCGGACGTGATGTCGCGTGGACGATCGGCTTCGCGGAACGATGTGAAGTTGGTAAGTGGCTGTGCGAGCTGCCCGGTTTGAAATCGTTCGTACACGCCAGATCCAAAAAACCAATCACCGAATCCATACAACGCATACGCAACGAGCACGAACGCAACAACACCAAGAACGATGGTAAACACTTTACGCACCTGCACTTTGTGCGTCACCCACCAGTACCCTCGATCGAGTTGTTTTTCGCTGAGCTGTTCGTCGCGACCGGGAGTGAAGGCCATATCATTATGTATTTTATCAAAAAATGAGTCGTTCGGCAACGTGATGATGGGGACTAGTCATCCGTGAGACCGTAAAAATCGCCTAAACTCGTATGCGATTTTTACGCATCGAACAGTCTCACGGCATGACCAAGTCCCCATCATCACCGAGCCTCACTTAAAGATGCCACGCCCTTTGCGAAGGGCGTGGAGAGGAAGTGGAATAATGATGGTTGACAAAAAACACTGCATGAGGCAGAGTCCCCCGTCGACCACAGTGGCCGGCACACGAAAGGAACTCGTCATGGACACAGAAAAAGATCAGGAGATGCAGGAGGTCAAGAAGGACATGTCCTTCGCCTACGCCATCGGCGTGCTTCTATCGTTTCTTTTTGTTGGTGCAAGTGGGCCCGGGCGACATTGGGTTGGTCACCAGACCGTCACCGGCTTCAATCTGATAGACAACGAC
>JAHFIV010000010.1 GCA_023246225.1 bacterium | reverse complement strand
CCGGACCGATCATGGCGTCCCCCGATGAGTACAGCGCCTGGGCGACCTGGGCTGTGCCCGATGTGGGCAACACACCCTCGCGCTGGGGCGCGGTGATCGTCCGTCGCATCCCCGCCGCATCGAGCGGCCGCGCAGATCTCCTCGTGGAATGCGTGAGCCACTGGCCGTCCGAACTCCGCGAGTCCTCGATGAACGACTTGATCACCTTCGCGAACAGTTTCGCGTATCGATGAGGTTTTTCTCCAACCCTCAGAGCCCCGCCCGAGTGCGAGGGCTCTTTTTTATAGATGAAATGTTCGTAATTCTTTTCGCAGAATTTTGTGATCGGGAAATTCCCGTGCGACGAGGGACCAGAATTTTTTTGAGTGATCGAACGCTTCGAGATGGCTCAGTTCGTGGAACACGACGTATTCGGCGAGGCGACGCGGCAACAACACGATTTTATAATTGAAGTTGAGATTGCCGAGCGTGGAGCAACTTCCCCAATTGCGACGAAGATTTTTTATAAAAATTTTTCGAATCTGAAAAGTGTATCTCGCGGCGAACGCGGTGATGATTTCGCGAACGAGCGCACGCGCTTCTTCTTTGCGTGCGAGATAGTCACGGCGACCATGTGGAAGAAACACGTCATCTTTGTATCGTTGCACGCGCGTGAGTTGTTGCTTCACCCACGTCATCTGCGCGCGCACGAATTGCGCAACGACGCTCTCGCGCATTCCGTGCGGGACCGTAAGCTCGATCGAACCGTCGAGTCGCACCGTAAGCCAGAGTCGCCGACTTCGTGCGCTCGAGCGTCGGACGATTTTGAGAGACGTTTCATCAGTCATGCACTCATGCTACCATCTCCCCATAACTCCCTTCCAATTTTTGTATGGAGTCTTCAAGCGATACACAGCGAACCACTGGCGCAGAGACCGTTCGTTGGGACCTTACTTGCATGTATTCGGGTCTCGAAGATCCGAGTCTTGATGCTGATGTGCAGACGATCGAGCGGTTGTGTCGCGCGTTCCGCGATACGCACAAGGGCAATCTCGCAACCACACTCGGGCGCTCGCTCGAGGATCTCGCGGAGATCAGCATGCTCCAAAACAAAACGATGGTGTATTTGTTTTTGTGGAGCAGTACCGACCTGAACAACGGGCCAGTGAAGGCGAAGATGGCGGAGGTGGAAAAAAAGGTCGCAGAGGCGGCCGCGGAGTATCTCACCTTTCACGACATCGAGATCGTTGCGCTCGACGACGCGGCACTCGCATCGCTCGCAGAAAATGATCCGGTAGTGAAGAAACACCTGCCGCTTCTCGAACTCACGCGCGTGTTCAAGCCGCATCTCCTCGCGGAGAACGTCGAGATCGCGCTCGGCAAACGCTCGCCGTTCGGTCCCGGCGCGTGGGCGGAGTTTTTCGACGAGGCGGAGGCGGATCTCCGTTTTACTATCAGCGACAAGGTGCTGACCCTCACCGAGATCACGCATCTGCTGTCCGACTCCCTCGATCCGATCGAGCGCGCAGAAGCGCTTCGTGTGTTGAATGACGGTCTCGGCGGTCACTTCGCAAAATATTCCGCGCAGGCGCTGTACATGATCGCCGGTGCGAAGGAGACTGAGGATCGCGAACGCGGATTCAAACATCCGATGGAGTCGCGCAACAAGTCGAGCCGTCTTCCCGATGCGGTTGTCGAGAGTTTGCACGCCGCGGTGAATGACGTCGCTGCGCCGCTCGCCCAGCGCTACTACCGACTGAAGGCGGCGCATCTCGGCATGAAGACGCTCAAGTGGAGCGATCGCAATGCGAAGATGCCGTTCGCAGATAGTACGGTGGTTCCGTGGAGCGAAGCGGTCGCGACCGTGCTCGAAGCGTATCGCAGCTTCAGTCCGACGCTCGCCGGCCTCATCGAACGCACGATCGCCGATCGTCGGATCGATGCGCCTGGCGTTCCGGGGAAACGCGGCGGCGCTTACAACTACTCGGTGCTATTACCATGGAACAAACCCGCAGCGTTTACTTTTTTGAACTACCTCGGCTCAACGCGCGACGTGATGACGCTCGCGCACGAGCTCGGTCACGGCGTGCACGGACTGCTCGCTGCTGAAGCGCAGGGCGCGCACATGTTCCATGCGCCGATGGTGTACGCGGAGACCGCGTCGGTGTTCGGTGAGATGACGACGTTCAACTACATGAAGGCGCGACTCGCTGCGACCGGCGACAAGAAAGCGCTTCTTGCGCTCATTATGGGCAAGCTCGACGACATCATGAATACGGCAGTGCGACAGATTTCGTTTTCGAACTTCGAGCGCGCGGTGCACGGAGCGAAACGCAAGCTGTCACACGAAGATCTCGGCGCAATCTGGACCGACGTGACGAAAAAAATGTACGGCAAAGAAGGCGATGTGTTCACCTACGAAAACATCGACAATCTCTGGTCGTATGTCGGACACTTCCACAATCCGTTCTACGTGTACGCGTACGCATGCGGCGAGCTGTTCACGCAGTCGTTGTACGCAAAACGCGCGTCTCTCGGCGATCGGTTCGAACCGCTCTACCTCGACCTGCTCCGCGCAGGATCGACGAAAGGCGCATCAGAACTGCTCGAGCCGTTCGGACTCGATCCGACCGACCCCGCGTTTTGGGTGGACGGCATCAATGTGAGCATCGGTGCGATGATGAGCGAAGCTGAGGCACTCTCGAAGGAGATGGGTGTACAAGTATAGCTTACAACCATTTTGTCATTCCGACCCCGGACCAGGATCCGGGGCGGAATCTAGAAAAATTAAAAAGGCCAAACGAAAATCGTTTGGCTATTTTATTTCTGGATTCCGGGTCACGGCCCGGAATGACAGAGGGAGGGTGGAATGACAAAGAAGGGAGGGTGGAATGACAAAAAATTAAAATGATTGCGCAAGCGGTACCGGTGATAACGTCATCTGCACAGGTAGCGCGCCAGATGGCGCTGCGGGAGTTGCAAACACTCCTGTCGTAAACATACTGTACGTTTTTTTGAGTTTTGCAACGTAGAACACCGTTTCTTGTTTGAGATTTGCTTTCTTGAGTGCTGCTACCCGCACGATCGCTGCATCATACTCCACCTGTGATTTTGCAATCGCTTTTTTATTTATAACAACATCTTTCCCTTTCTTGATCATTTTTTTTCCGTACGCGATATCTGATTTCAATCGACCAGCCTTTGCGTTTGTTGCAGCGAGTTCTGCATTATGATCAGCTGCCCACGCGTCACCGTATGCAGCGTATGCGCGCTTCACGCGAGTGTCGCCACCGTTATATGCAGCCGCAAGAAATTCTGCCGCTCGCATTTTATCGTTTGCATAGATAGTACGAATAGCGATCGGCATTCCCGCGAGACTTTGGTCAAGATACGCCACCTCAGCCTTCACTGCATTTTGATGATCGTTCATTCCGGTTGTGAAATCAGGAATGAGCGCAAGGTCTGACCTATTTTTTACAAAAAGTTTGTAGGTTGATGGAATAAATTGTGCAAGACCGAGCGCGCCAGCGCTTGATTTTGATCCAGCGAATGCATCATCACGATTGAGTGCGAGCTTCGCAAGAAAAACACCAAGTGTGTGTTCTGGGTCATCTTGTTTGAGAAGAGAATGATGGTCGGTGTGCTCGATGACAACGATCGATTTAATCAGGTATGGATCGATAACATCAGCAACGAGTTTGTCGGGAAACGCGCGTGACTTCACACCGCGTGCGCGCAGCTCATCAAACGCACCTTGTATGAGGAATGAAAGATAATCAGATCCCGCAGTGAGCACTTCGGGTACAAAAAAGGCACTTGTGTACGGCACGTACACTTCATCGGAGATGTCGTAGACCTTTTTCTTTTTTGTTACTTGTCGTGCCACAGCGATCGGATAGCGTACTCCTACCACGATCGCATTTCGTTCTGGTGGTAAGGAATATTGCGAGCTGATCTTTGCATCGTAGTCAACGTGAATCGGCCAGTCGCCAGTCGTTATTAGTTTGATACGCGTACCACTTTTCATCAGTTCGACGAGCGAGATTGCATCGGTATCGCGTTGCCAGATTGCGAGTGTTACGTCGGTCCATGTTGGCCGACTCCCCACTGTCTCTTTTCCTTTGCCTTTTAATCGCCGTGCGGCTACATCCTCCTGAAGCATTACCTTCGCCCGCGTTACCGCACTCAATATCGATGATTTTTTCGGCGTAACCTCTTGTGCCACGCTCGGTTGCGCCAAAATGAGACTACTAATGAGTGTTATTGCTAAAATAAGCGTTGTCTTCACGTAGCTGCTCTCGCACCGTCTTTTTTTCAAAAAAAACGCTTTCATAACGAAAGTAGTATACCGTTTGCGCCGCTTTTCGAGAAGCGTCATGATGCATGTATGCATACAGTTGTCCAAAAAATCTTTTCCGCAATCGCTACACTCGGTATTTTCTTTGCTTTTTTAATTGCACCGGTAACAAAACAAGCGACGCCTCATGCGAAGCTCGCCACTCCCACGAAGACGCTCTCCCTTACTTTTGACGCCGATATGACCCACGGCATGCAAGCGAGACTGCGTGCGGGGACTGTAAAAGAGTGGTACGACCCTGCGCTGATCGCGTTTCTTCGAAAAGAAAAAATTCCATCGACTGTTTTTATGACAGGGTTATTTGCGGAGACGTATCCCGATCTCGCAAAATCGCTTGCGCATGATCCGCTTTTCTCAATTCAGAACCACAGCTACGATCATGCGGCGTTTGAGTCTCCGTGTTACGGACTTCCATCGCTCTCGTCAGATGCGGAAAAACGTGCCGAACTGACAAAAACCCAAGATGATCTTGCGCGTATCGCCGATGCGCACCCGACATTATTTCGTTATCCAGGTCTTTGTCACAACGCGCATGATGATGCGCTCGTTGCAGAAGCGGGCCTCTCCGTGAGTGATAGCGACATTATTTCTGGCGATGCATTCGCAAAAAATGCGGAGCGTGTCGCAGAAACGATCATTGCGCATGCGCATGATCGTGGTGAGGTGGTGATGCACCTCGGTGGCCATAACGCACCGGTGACCGCTGCTGCACTAGAAAAAGCAGTTCCTGTGCTCCGTGCCGCCGGGTATACGTTTGTCTTTCCTTCTACTCTTTCTTTTTAAACTTCAGCGATGCCGAATTCACACAGAATCGTTTTCCTGATTCTTTTGGTCCATCATCGAACACGTGGCCGAGATGCGATCCGCACCTCGAGCACATGACCTCGACTCGACGCATACCGAGACTTTCATCAACCGCAGCGTCGATGTTTTCACTTTTTTCTGGCGCCCAAAAACTTGGCCATCCTGATCCAGAATCGTATTTTTTTTCTGATGAAAATAATTCGTTTCCGCACGCGGCGCAAAGATATGATCCCTGCTCTTTGTTGTGGTAGTACTCTCCAGTGCCGGGTGCCTCAGTGCCTTTTTCGCGAAGGATGTGATATTGCTCTGGGGTAAGTTCTTTTTTCCACTCCTCTTCTGATTTGATCATTGTTGTAATGCAGCATCGTTCAGGTGCTGCGGTAATACGAAAATAAAATATGCAAGAATAATGAGCTCAACACCGAGTGCGCTGATTTTAAATAGCGAAAATGCGTGTACTGAAGTATAGATGCCAAAAATCGCCGCTCCTATCAGGAAGATGACAGCGATCTGTCGCGTAAGACGTGGATGAAACCAAAGACCGACAGCGAGTGCAATTTTTGCCGAGCCGAACGTTGCGATCGCTGCGCCGAGCGGCAACGCTTGACCCGGCCCGAACGGAAAATGCGAGAGGAGCCAATTCAAAAAAAGATCATTCGGATCTTCAACGAGTTCTCTCGTGATGATATGCCACGACAAAAGAATGAGCGTCCCCGCGACGACTTCGATAAAGCCCCAACCGGCCTTATACGCGATGATGAGCACAAACGGCAGCGGTCTGCCAAATGATCGGTGCTTGTGCATGTTGAGTTGCTTGCTGACAATCATAGTTTAGACTATTATAGCACTTTAGCCTGTTCAAAAAATTATGTCGAAAAGACATTTTGCGCTTATCGCTGTGCTTGTGGTGATCGTTGGTGGACCTGCGATCGTGCATGCGCGCGATACTACTTCTCGCCCGCTCGCCATAGCATCTGAGGGGTTATCGGAGGATGTCGTTCTTACGCAGCTCAAGAAAAAACATGACTGTATTCGTGTGGTGATGGCAGCGCGAACCAAGGCACTCACGGACGGTTGGAAGGCGCACCAAGACGCGCGACGAAAAGCCGACGATGTACATCGCAACGTTCTTACTGCGGCCGATGATGCTTATCGTGTATGTACCGACGCACAGTCACTTTGTAAGTCCGTACGTCAGGCCGCACGGAAATCTGCGCATACTGACATAAAAAATGCTTACGCAGCAGCGCGGCAGGCGTGGAAAGAAGGACGAAAAAGAGCAGTGCTCAACTATCAATCCGCAAAAGCGAGGTGCGTAGCACTGTAGGTACATCAAAAAGACGCCGGGTGGCGTCTTTTTGATTTTTATTCTTTTCCAAACGGCTTCTTTTCTACAAACCATTTTTTGTCGAGTGGGCGGAATGCATACAATGCGCCGTTGACCGCCGCGTATATTTCACCGGGTGCGGCGGCGAGCATCACATCAGTACGCGCGTGATGCGTGAGTGGTCCCCACTCGAGGAACCGATACCAGTTTTCGCCATCAGGAGAGACGATCACTCCAAATTTCGGCACAACACTGTCGACTTCGTTTGATTCAGTATGGATCGCTGCATAGTAGATGCCATCGACGTTGACCATGCTGTAGATGTACCCGGCATAACCATATGTTTTTGGATCCCACACATCTTTAGTTGTTCCTTTTTGGGCGTCGTACAACACTATGCCGTGGCTGTGCAGTTGATCTGGTGCGAGCAAATAGCGATCTTTTCCGATTTGAAGATGCGCAGTGAATCCTTCATCCCACACCTGATGCCAAGTATCGCCGTTATCGCGCGACTCCATCGCGAACCGCGCGACATCGCCCGTGCCCACAAGAAGAAGTTGTTTCTCTGCGTCGTAAAGTACATCGTGAAGATGGCGAAGTTTAAATCGATCATCGTTTGACGCGTAAGGAATCGCATATTCCGGAAGAATTTTTTGAAAATCTTTCCATGGTTCCCACGAAAATCCTCCATCAGGACTACGAAACAACAGCGCGCTATTCCAATCATGAAGCGTAGCGTACACCGTTCCTTTTCCATCGTCAGCCATCGCCCAAAACATGCACGGACTTTGGAAAACTTCGCGCCACGTGGCGAATCCATCCGCAGAGCGATACAATCTGCATGGGTTTTGATGTTGGAAGTATAAGTTTCCTTGACTGTCGTTAAAAATTGCGAGATCACCGCCACCGTTCGATGCGGCCATCACTCGCTCCGCTTTCCCGTTCGCATTTAATCGCCATAATGCACGGAGTCCATCTGATTCTGTCACTGTCATGAACAGCGCATCGCTTGGATGGTGAAAATACATCTGGTGCACATCGCCAATCGCGACAGTGCTCGGAACGCGTTGCGTGCCGAGTTTTGGACCGGTGAGATCGGTGGACGGGGGTGGGAAATATTGCTGTGGTTCGTCCACTACTATGACCGGCGTATCTACCGGTAGGGCGCCATCATCAGTAACGATTTCTGTTTTTTTGATTTCCGCAACTTTTGTTTCCAACTGCGTTTTCGTCGCTACCGGTCGTTGAAAAAATGCGAAGTTTTTCAACACAAGATAAGCTCCACAAACAAGCGTGAGAATACACAGAGAAGCCAAAAGTATTTTCTTCATATAAAGCAACGATACCATTCGTACGTATCGCTGCAAATAAAAAAATTGCCCCGCTTCTTGCGAGAAGCGGGGCAATTTTTATTCTTGGATCAACCCAAGTTTTTTCAAGCGGGAAATAATCCCCCCTGGTTTTCTTTCCATACGACGCGCGATCTCTGCTGTAGTGCGTTTGTCGCTGAACAGTGTCACTAATTCTTTTTCTTCACCCTCAGTCCATCGGGTGTACGCTTTCGGACTCGTGGCTCGTGCAGCATGAAGTGCGGCAGGTTTTTTCTTTGCACCCATTCGTCCGCCGCACGCCACGACAAAAGCCGCCTCGATTTTTTCACGCTCTTCGGTTGTCCATCTTGCGTTTTCCGTTTCTGCCTCGCGAGATTCTGTGAGAAAGATTTGATCCTGCACGAGAATATCAGGATGCACTTTGAACGCGCGTTCGTTGTATCCGACAAGCAGCAGTCCCGACAGTCGTCGCACGCGCGAGAGCGCGACGTATCCCTGACCGTATTCGAATACTGCGCTGAGATCCATCAGTGCGCGATCGAGACTCATCCCTTGGCTTTTATGAATTGTCATCGCCCACGCGAGCCGAAGAGGGATCTGTTCCACTGACGCGAGTACATCTCCCTGGTCTTCGATTTTCCATTCCATCGGTTCAGCGGTGATCTCTGTACGTCCACGCACTTGCACGACAGGATACCCCGTTCCTTTTGCGCACCGAATCACCGTGCCAAGAGTACCGTTCACGAATTTCCCTTGCGGATCGTTGCGTGTAAACATCACTTTTGCACCAGGTTTGAGTTGGAGTGATGCAGGTGACAGACATCCGCGCAGCAAAGATTCGATGAGGTGCGCAGGTCCTTTCGTGCGCATGTCGTATGCGCGACTTTCCCCGTGGAGCCGCGATAGCTCTCTGTCGTTAATCTGATCGACGTTCAGATTATGCGCATATAATTTCACCGTCTCTTCTTCGCCGTATTCATCCATCGGTTGTCGTGATGCCAACATGCGGAGATGAGAGTCGTTCACTGCATCCGTCCGAATCGCAGTGAGAAGCGCAAGAAAATCCGCATCATCTTGTCGATATTGCTCAGAAAGATAACACACCGCAGGGTGAAGCGATCGCCATGCAGGAGAGCGAAACGCAAATTCCGCTGTGCGTCCTTCGCGCGCCACCGGAGGCAGTTGAAAAAAATCACCGACGAGCACAGTTTGCAGTCCACCAAAAGGCAGATCGCTTCGTCGCACAGCGCGACATACCGCATCGACCATCGCGAGCGTTCGTGCATCGAGCATCGATACTTCATCGATGATCAACACGTGCGCTTTTGACACGCGTTTCACCACGCGTTCATTGCTCGCGATGCGATCGAGATCGTACCGCGAAAGTTCGTTTGCGATTCCGATACCCGACCATGAGTGTATGGTCATCCCAGAAATGTGTGTCGCTGCGATTCCTGTTGATGCGGTGAGCGCCGGTTCGATGCCGTATCCTCGAAGCCACGAAACGTACTGATTAACGGTATGCGTTTTACCCGAGCCAGGCGATCCAGTGAGAAACACGTTCGCACCCGTTTTCAAAATGGCCAGTGCTTGTTCTTGTGTCATAGGGATAAGTAGAGATAAGCGGGAGCGGTGTACACTGCTACTTTGAGAACGTCAAGTGCGAAAACCTTCGGCGTTATCGTGTGTCGTCGTACGCTTTTTGTAGTGTCGCGATATCAAATTTTTTCATCTGAAGAAACGCCGCAGTGACACGCTGTCGTTTTTGCGGATCAGAATCACTCATCATTGCACTCATCGCTGTTGGAACGATCTGCCACGATACGCCGTATGCATCTTTGAGCCATCCACATCGTTCTGCTTCGGGCACTGCAGATAATTTTCCCCAGTAATAATCGATTTCAGCTTGGTTGTCGCAATGCACGATAAACGATATCGCTTCATTAAAAATAAAATCGTGTGGCCCCGAACTGTCCATCGCCATGAACCCTTGACCACAGAGTGTAAAGCGCGCGTGCTTAATGAATCCCTCCTGATCACCTTCATTTTTCGCGTACTCCATAAGCATCTCCGTTTTTGCATCAGGAAAAATGCTTGTATAGTCGGCGATCGCTTGTTTTGCTTTCCCGGCCTTGTCCTTGGTAAACATCAGTAGTGGTGTTATTTTTTGCACCATTTGATGATGTTCGCTAAGGGATAGTTGCCACGAGAGGCCATACTTATCTTGCAACCACCCATATTTTTTTGCCCATGGGTAGGTGGCGTACGGCATCAGCGCCTTCCCTCCCTCGATCAGCGTGTTCCAGATTTTTTCAATCTCCGCTTCGTCTGTACAAACAACAAATAACGATATCGACGGATTGCATTTGAAATATGGCCCGGCGCTGATCGCCATAAAATCTTGTCCTGCGAGTTTGAAATTGACGATGTCAGCATCGCCAGATGGAGTTCCGTTGATCGTGGTGACATTAGTAATTTTTGAATCGGGGAAGAGCGTCGTGTAAAGCGTACAAGCTTCTTTCGCCTGTGTATCGAACCAGATATGTGGAGTAATTTTTTGCATAGAGATTGCTTATTTTTGTGTGCGAATTCGCCATGCTCGCAGTGTACATGCACGAAAGATAAATGAAAATGAGAGGTCGTTCGGGACCTCTCATGGTAGTAGTCTCACAATCCTCGTGTCGCGCGACAGGTCTTCGTATATAGATCACGAAAGATGTTGTCGGGATCGGTGATCCGCTTCACCGCGTCGTAGTTTTGTTTGTTCCACACTTTCCAGAAATCAGACTCTGAGTAAAAGTTTGGAGTGATCAGCGTTTTGAGTCCGCCGATCTGCGCCAGCTTTTTTTCGAACATCTCGTAGTAGTTCTTGCCGTCTTGACGCCGCAAGCCGTAGATGGCGATGTCGAGATAGAGATCGTCATCCGACGCAAGTTTTGCGAATTCCGTATCGATCCATTCATACGTCCGCACGCGCTTGTACGGTACGCACCACAGCGGAAAAAAATTCACTTCGCGTTCGTACCATGCAAAGAACTCGGTCGTTTTCGAAAATGGAATGAACGTATCGAGTGTGACCGGTATCGATGCGTTCGACAGCACTCCGCGCAGAAGTTTTGCGATCTGTAGCACGACTGTTGAGTCCACGAATTTTCCGAAAGCGAGTCGGCCGAGGAACGAACTCGGGGTAACGTTCGTCACGCCTTTGTTATACCGGAAGAAATATTCAGGCGTGCGGAGGTAATCTTCCTTACGCGTCTTCGTGCTCAGATAGTACACGCGCATCCAGTCGTAGCTGTGCGTGTATGGCGCTTCGTCGACGAAATTTCCGAGACTGAGCACGAACTCTGTCGGCGAGTGAATGATGCCGTCCATGAAGTCGACGTCGCGCGCTTCGTAGTGCGTCATGATCGCCGCTTTGTAGGACTCGAGATCGCCGAAAGTTTCGTACGTCACTTTGACGAACGGTTTGCATGGAATCAGTCGAAACGTCAGCTTCGCAATGACGCCGAGCGTGCCGAATGTGCCGTGCGCCATCTGGAACACGAGACTATTTTCGTTTGTTGGCGTGCACGTGAGCACGTCGCCTTTTGCGGTGATCACTTCGTACTCGAGACAGGTGTCATGGAAACCGCCGTACACATATGACATCGATTCGATGGAGCATCCCGCAACCGCACCACCGATGGTGATTGTTTTGAGTTCCGGGACAACGATAGGAACGAGCCCGTGCCGCATCGTCGCTTCAACGAGGTCGACGAAAGTGACACCGGGTTCGGCGACGCAGATACGCCGCTCCGGATCGATCTGTAGGATCTCGTCCAGATCACTGATGTCGATTTTTTTATCGTCGTGTCGTTTGTCACCGACCTTCGGAACTTCGTGGGAGACCGCTTTCTTTTTAAGCGACACCGGTTTATCTCCGCGGTGTCCCTGTAATTGCACTGCGATCCTCGCAACCTTGTGTTCGTGTGCAGACGTGAGCATCGGAGTTTCCATACGATGATGGTAGACAGGATGCTACTTAAAAAGCAAGCAGAGATGGTCATTTTTTCATCGCAGCATCTATTTTGAGAAGTTTTTTTGCGATGAGAAAAATGAGTACTGCAAGAATGAGAAAATTAAAAAATTCTGCACCAAACGCACCTATAGCGATGCGTACAGGACCGATACTCCACACCGCTTTTTCCCAGGAATCGGTACCCATTAACGGCGCGATAATCGGCATTAAGACATCTTTGACAAACGAGCCGACGAGGTTTGTCGATGCTGTACCCATTACGAAACCGATCGCTAAAGAAATGACATTAAATTCTTTTAAAAATTTTGCGAATTCTTTTATCATATTTTAAAAATACGCACGTATTTTTCAAAAATTAATTAAAAAGGCGCTTCGCGATGGTGAACGATTTTTCCTCCTTCAAAAATATGGAAGGAATTGTTTTCTTCAGAAACCGTAAATACTGTCGTGTTTTTAAAAACATACGACGCAGAGATCGCTGCAAGATGACGCGCGTGCACTTTTTTTGCAAAGCCGAATTGTTCCGAAAGGTCGTAAAATTTTCCAGGATTGAGTCGCTCTGCGATAGCTCTGGGGCGCAGGCCTTCGATGAACACTCCTGAATGGATTACAGTGCCTTGTTTATCAATTAAAATAGCGCCATCAAAGTTGGTTGTCGCAGAAACGTCGTGTCGGTGATTTTTTTCTGACTCGATGTTCATTATGTGGACATGATGATCGGCAAAAATGTCTTGTTGACTATCGGCGATATCCAAATACCCCTGCCATTTTTTTTGCCATCCTAAAATAATAAAAAGACCGAAGTTTTTTCTTCGATTCATCAAACGCAAAATCAACTCCGCTGTTTTTATTTTTAACGCCACGGGCAGATTAACTTTTGACTGCTCCAAATTTTTTTCAACACCTTGCAATTGTTTTTGTATTTTTTGTTCCATATTTGTTGTTGCAACGAGTGCGCGAGTATCGTAAATCTATTCGTTTCCATCGGTTCCGGAGCGCCGGTTGCGTTTTCTATCCCCTTGGCGTCGCTTTTCATCGAGTCGACGCTCTTTTGCGCCTCGACTCGGTTTGGTTGCTTTTCTTTCTTTGCGCTCTGTGAGAGCCTCGACAACAAGTTGCTGTAGTCGCTCGACCGCTTCTTTGCGATTTTGTGGCTGGGAGCGCTCTGTGTCGGCAGAGATCACAATTTCATCTTCTCCATTGAGACGATTGCCTGCGTAGGCACGAATTTTCACCTTCTCCTCTTCAGAAAACGTTGCTGATACGCCAACACACCAACGTAACTGCGCCTTGGTCGACGTTTTGTTGACGTTTTGACCCCCTGGGCCAGAAGAACGTACGAAGTCAACGTGAATCTCGCCATCCGGAACCGTCGGTGGCTTCTCTGGTTTTGCCTCGCCCTCTTGATTTTCTTTGTTCGCCGCCATGTCAGGCGTCCAACTTTCTCCTCGTGGTCCCATACTAACGCATCATACCTTTTTTGTGTGAGACAAACAAAACCGCTGTATACTGTAACTGTATGTACTCCGCAGAAGAACTGAGCGCTACCTATGACCGCATCGCAGAGGACTGGTGGAAAGATCATCTTGATGATGAGTGGTCTGTGGCGAGCGCAAAAAAATTTGCAGCGCTGCTCCCGATGCACGCGATGGTTCTTGATGTCGGTTGCGGTCCTGGGATAAAAGCAAAACTGCTCGGCATGCACGGCGCACGCGTCACCGGGATAGATTTTTCTGCGGGTATGATCGCAATCGCAAAGCGACAGTGCTCTGACGCCGAGTTCATGGTTGTTGATGGGTTCGACGTGCCGACGCTCGGAAAAAAATTCGATGGCATTTTTGCGCAGGCGGTGTTATTGCATATTCCAAAAAATCGCGCCATTGAATTTCTCGGAGCACTACAACAAGGGTTACGGTCCGGTGGCCTTTTGTATCTCGCAGTGAAAGAACCACGCGCGGATCAGCGGCAAGAACAAGTTGTCGAAGAATCCGATTACGGATACGACTACGCTCGTTTTTTCAGCTACTTTACTGAAAAAGAAATTCTCGACTACGCCAAAAAACTCGGATTACAAACGGTCGATTGTCACGTGACCGCGGACAGCGACACGAGGTGGATTGAGTTTGTGGGACGACGCGCGTAAATGTTTTATCGTCGTTAAAAAATCCGGCTGATGAGCGCGCCGTATATTGCGAATTGGATGGTGAGGTACACGGTTTCCATCACAAAAAATTCAAGATGTCTAACCTTCGAGCTTTTTCCCATCGCTGCGAGTACGTGAACGCTCCATAGAAAAAGTCCCATCAGTAGCGCGTAGCTAATCCCCGTCTGTAGCGACGAATGATCCACAGGCAATGCGGAGTAACTATAAGAGAGCACTACACCCTGAAGGAGCATCGACGCGAGTCCGAGTGCTGGCTTCACATCTTCTCCAAAATACTGCCAACGCATGTACTTCTCTTTAAACACCACCATGTGCCAGACAACCGCAAACGGAAAAGTAACGACGATGTAGGCGAGTGTTCCGAGAAGTATTTTCATATGTTCCAACTATGCGATATCTTCGAGCGCCTCAAATCTTGCTTTGTTTTGCGCCATCCATTGCATCATTTCAGCTTTCATTTCTTCCGGAGCGCCCTTTTTACTTTCCATGACGTCTGCGTGTGCCTCAGCATAGTGCGGCTTTAGCGCGTTCATCCACTGTTCGAACGTTTCGCCCGTCGCCTCATGGTCGCACAAATCGCATTTCATTGATTTCATATTTTTGAATAAAATTACGGAGAATTATTCCGCCTCCACCTCCCGATTTTTGTTTCAAGTTTTTGACCAAGAAGCGGAGATTGAACTCGAACCATTTGCGTAATATTTTACCGTTATACGATGCGTGCCTGGCACATCAATCGTATTGTACAAGCCGGCCTTTTCATGCATGTGTGTTTTGTTGTACGCAGCGACAGCTTCATAAAACTTTTCTTCGGTAGTGGACGGGGCGAGCAGCTCGTCAACAGCGACCTTGATATCCGGATATTTTGTCTCCAACTCGGTCAAAGAAAGAGGTGATGAATCGGGTTGTGGTGAAAATCCGTCAAAAGATGTACGCATAGAAGTTTGATATGGTTAACTACTCAGAACACTATGGTAAAAATCGACGAAAAGCAAACGCTAGACTTTCCCGATCTAAGATAAGTCACCTCTCTGCTTACGCACAAAATAACATAAACGATGTATTTCTCCGCTTCTTCACTCGCATGTCTTGAGTGTCATTACAGTGGCCTCTCCATCGGTGAAGAACGGGTCGCCTGTGAAATTACTACCAAGAACCGGAGGGACAATAGGAACGATTTGTGTATCCTTTACGATTCCTGCATGTTCTAGATCTGCGACAAGCAGCGTTCGTTCCGTGTCGATGTCAGGAGCGATGCGATGCGTGATCCCCCATTTGATGCCAACATCGAGACTGGCTGTTCCGACATAGACCTCGCCATCTGCGGATGAAAATCCTGTGTCCCAGAATCTCGCATGATGACGAGCGCGGACGGTTTGGCGATCCGTTTGTTTCTCAAAACCGTAGTCGTGAGGCATGGTGTTAAAAAACGAAGGAGTCATCGGTGCTGTCGGGTATGCCTTGCTGAATAGCGCCGCAATCGAAAGTTTTTTGATCGTTGCCCAAGACACCTTGTCTGCTAATAGCCATCCAGACTGCGCAAACGCTTTAGTAAGACACTCTTCTCTCGAAACGATGATGATATTCACCGGTTCCTGTTTTTCATTCGTGAGCGTCTCCGTGTATTTCGGAAGGCCACCTTTATCAAAAATGGACAACACGTTGCTCGTTGGCAACGAAACCGAAGGTGGGCGGTTGTGCTTCGCGTTTGGAGCTGGTGCTACGGCATAAAGCACCGACGCGGCGATTATCACGGTTGCAAGGGATGGAGCAACGAACGCAGACGAAAACTGATGCCAATCGACTGACCCGTATTTTTCAGAAAGCCATTCAACGGTTCCGATCGCCAAGAGTACTCCCACCAGTCCAACCAGATCGCCCGCGAGCACGTCGCTCAAGTAGTGGACACCGAGATAAAGACGACTCAGATCAACGAGGACGAAAAGGACAGCGGTGGCCGACAGGATCGCGATTTTTATTTTCCATGATTTCGCTTTGCGTACGAGGAGATAGGAAAGAAATCCGTAAAAAGCGACGACTGTCGTGGCGTGACCGCTTGGGAAGGAAAACGAATCTTCGGGAATAGCTTGAAAGATCGGACGTGCGCGGTGAAACAACAGCTTGCCAACGTAGGTTAACCCCTCGCTTGGGATGAGCGCGACCCAGATGCCCAAGGCGAGAATCCGCTGCCGTTTCAGCCATGCTATCAAAGTGAATACCCCGGCAGCGAGAATGACGATGCCTGACTCAGCAAAAAGCGTGACGCCAGAAAAAAAAGAGAGCAGGCTCGCGCCGCGAAACGAGTACAGCAAATTTGCGATACGAATATCAACGGCAACGAGCGCGTCTTTGGCGAGATAGTCTTGGATGATCCCCAGCAAAGATGCGATCACTACAATCAAAGCCGTACTCAGTAGGGTGAGAGGAAGACCGGTAAAATGTCCAAGCGAAAATCTCGCAGTGAGACGTTTGCGGGCGACAGGATGACGCTCTACCCATCGGCGGATCGGCGAGTAGCCAAAAAATCCCTCCAGCCCCTTATCGAGTCTTTGTATAAACGATATTTTTTTGTTACCCGCTCCATCTGCTGACATGTCGCAAGTATACCTTAGAGCCTGTTGAAAATCTCCATATTCGGCGGTAATTCAAAACGTTCGGCTGCAAGGTTAGAACCACCGATAAGCGAGTTCGGTGAGTCCTATAAAATACCCGCCTTTTTTAAGACTTCTCGCGGAGAATGTTGATACGGGTGGATTTTTCCGAGGGCGGCCAAGGCCTGCTCCTTGCTAAGGAAACCCACGGTCACCTCTCTTGCAAGCCTCGTGCTGTCGGGGTGGAACTCAAGGAGGCGTTTTGCCATGTATTCCGTCGATCGCGCGAGTAGACAAGAGTTCGAGTTGGACTCAATCAGATTTTCCCCGGCCGGCGGGTCCCACGCAAGTTCAGCAAGATCCCTTTCAACATCTGCAATCGTCCTTCGAAGCAAGAACGGTACATGAAAAACAGTAACAGCGCTCTGCTCCGAGGACGGTTGCAGAACCCGCATGCCGGAGACGGTCTGCAGTGTATCGCTCTGTGAGGCGCTGAGATTCGTCCATTCGTTCATACCGAGAACAACGGCGCCGATGCCACGCGCCGTCGCTTCGCCATGGTAGGCGCGGATGACCATCCTGCGGCAGATCTGGCAAGAGCGTACGAATGTCGTCGCATGCGCGCACGTGATGGAGTAATGCTTTCGTCCTTCTTCGTACGCATCGCGAAAAATCTGTTTTGTTTCGAGTGTAAACGGTAGATCGTACAGATCAGCGAGGCGTTCATAGGTCTCGATATCGATTTTCTGGAGATATCGCCGAATATCGATCACTTCGTGCGCAACGCCCAACTTGCGAGCGACAGCTTGCGATCTCGGTATGGTCGTTTCTGGCAAATAACCGGTGTCGAACGTGAACGCGAGCGGGTTGAACCCCATTTTTTTTATTTGATACAACGTCGACGTGCTGTCTTTCCCGCCGGAGATGCCGACCATGACGTCGTGTCCCGTGTTTCGTTTACAGCCATTCAAAATCTCGAGCTCTTTTGTTAATTGATTCGGATCAAACTGTGCAAGATACGCTTCGCAGATATGACAAAGGCCGTTCTCGTTGAATTTCATCGCAGGATTTTTTGCGACGTTTACGCATCGCGTGCACATGCGTGTCCACGCATCGATTTTTTTCCGTATGACCGCGACCGCAGCATCGATTCCGAGAAGGCTGGTATCGACGACAAGATCGGCGACGTTTGCGATTTCGCTCGTTTGAAAAAGAGTTTGTTCGTCGATCAATTCCTTCACGGCTTCTTCTGCGGTTGTTCCGTATTTTTGTTGCAATCGTTCACCGAGCGTCGCGCGGTCCGCCGTTAAGTAGATCACCAGATCGTTGTGGAGGCGACAGAAGCGCGCATTATCTAATCCGCGTAATCCAGAAAAAATACAGGATTCCTTTTGTGGAACCTCGACGAATTTTGCGTGCAAAACTTTCGCGATAATCTCTCCGCCGTACGTTTCGCGCAATGCAGAAAATGTCCTGCGCGCTATTTCGCGAGAGACGGGAACATTGGCGCTTGCAGTCTGTCCGGCGAGATATGCGATCAGCTCTTCCTCTTTAGGAAGCGTCTTTAAAGCGGCGACGGGGAAGATGACCTCCTGCGACGCCTCAACGACCGGAAGCCCGAGCTCCTTCGCGATCCGTGCCGAAAGCGTCGTTTTTCCACTCCCTGGTTCACCAAAAAATACCACGCGATACATATGATGTTCTCTATCAGAGACAAGCCAAAAACCGGCAGGTTTCTCCAGTGACAGTATACGACAAACAAAAAAGAGAACACCCCGCGTGGAAGACCACACGGGGTGCATGATGAAATAATGATGTTGGTCGGTGGGCTGAACCCTAACTTGCGAGGACTGCGGCGCTCTGGCCGCCGAACTCGCGGTCGGGCCAGTAGCAGCCCCAGTCCCACCCGCCGCCGCCCCAGCACAGGTAGCGGACGCACAGGCTGCTGCCCGGATCGCGATAGAGCGTTCCCCAGAAGAAGTGGCACAGGGTTTTCCCATTCTCATTCTTCTTCCACGACTCGGGGATGAGGTGAGTGTTCGCGAGCAAGTAGTCGAGAACGTGCGCCGTGAGTACCGGCTTCCCCTCGAGCTCCTTGCGGAGATTGTGGCCGACGGTCGTCTTGTCGTTCTTCTGCCCTTCGGAGAAGTACGGGGTGACCTTCGCGGGATCGAAGATGAGATCGCCACACACCGCGCTCGTGATCTGATCCTTGGGCCTGATGGACCATCCGTTCGGGATGAACGGTGCGACGTTGCAGTCGATCGTTCGAGGCTGATCGTTGGTAACTACGGTGGCCGTCATGACAAGACTCCTTCTTTGGTGCCGCTGGCTTGCTGATGACGGGGAGCATTCCCGGTTTCTCAGATTGCCACGTCGTTCGCGAACGACGTGGCTTGCCTTTCGGTTGAAAGCGGCGGTTTAGAGCTAAAGCATCTTGAGCTATAAACCGCCGAATTCAAGCAAAAAGAAGGAAGAGCAACAAAAAACGATAACAAAAAAAGATGAAAACGTCAAGTTGGTGTAGCGTTTTCCGGACTCTCGGACTCTCTTTTGATCGTCCAAAAAAATATAACAAAAAAAAGAGAGCCCCACGCCGATTAGCGTGAGGCTCTGAGCTCGTTGCGTTGCGGAGGGCGAACTACCGCCGCACCATCCTGCTGTAGCCTCCGTGACGCATGGTCGCGAGATCGTCGTCGGTGAGGCAGAAGATGTTCTCGGAGAGGATGCCACGCCCCTTCGACCGATCGCTGATCGGCTTGTCTCCGTACCACGACGGCACCCCGTTTTGCACGAGCGCCTGTCGCTCGCCGACGAAGCACTCGTCGCTCTTGCGCACCTGCATCTCGATGCGGAGGTCGTCGCTGCAGGTGAACACCAGCTCGGTGACCGGCTGCTGCATCGACCTCGGCTCGTCGGCTGAGCGGTCGACTGTCTTGTCGCTCGTGAGCGGACACGCGTTCGTGCCCAGATCGGAGAACTTGGCCTGGGGTGCGCAGCCACCCACGCCGACCAGAACCAGGAGCACGCCCAAACACACACAGAGAACCTTTTTCATCGGTCTTCCTCCTCCAAACATCCCGGAAACCAGGATGGTCAAAATGACAGAACATCGTACCTGAAAAAACCGATATTGTCAAGAATGTATAGCGTTTTTCGGACTCTCGGATTCTCTTTTGATCGTTCAAAAAAATATAATAAAATCCCCGCATGTGCGGGGATTTTATTGGCTCCGCAGGCGGGCGCTGAACCCGATTTTAGGCAACTACCTCCCTTTTGGCTGAAGTATTGAAAGCCTATTACCTTCAGTGTCCATGGTAGAGATCCATAAGCCCACCCCTGGAATGTCCTGTGGCTCATCCGAGTGTCCACCACCTTCGGTCATAGACCCGAGGATTTTTCCACCTTCAGCAACGACGTCCTTCATCGCCTTCCGTATATCCGACACAGACACTACCACCGAAGGTGCGTGAGAAAGCGGGTTTTCGTTCTTTTGATAAAAACCTCCATTGATAAACCCTGGCTTCAGTGGCATGCCGCCCGCATCGGTTTCGCCTGTATGTACGACGACATAGTTTCCCATTTCTGGACCCATCTCGTTGGCTTTCCACCCGAATACTTTTGTGTAAAATTCCACCATCCTTTTTTTGTCTTGATAACCCATTTCGAAATGAACGACTGGATTCATATATGTACGTCATGAGGATTAATACTGTATAAAAAATATTCTATCGTGTTTTCTAAAAAATAACCAAGACAAAAGAAAAACCGACCACCTTGCGATGATCAGTTCTTCTTGGCTCCGGGTCGTGGAGGATGTTAGAACTGCGGTGAGGGAGTTTGATGGATTTACTCGGTTGCCGGTGCTTACAGGGGTGGATTTGGTTTATTGATATAAAGAACGAAGTTTCGGACGAAGGCGATCATTTTCAAGCAAGGGTGTTGAATCCAAAAATTGATTGACAGAACCAATCAACGATAACTTTTTCAAACTTTTGTCTTGGATTTTTCCTCGGATTACGTTACTGATTTCATCAGCACCGATGACCAGATAAGGACGTTCGTGATAATTATGTGGCGTAGCATTGATTCGTTCCGTGATGTTCAGTTGATTATAAATATCCAATACTCTCTCATGAGCCTTTGATAGGGCGGTTTCGCGCTGTTTCCAATCTGAACTGTTTAGTACTTGATGAAGGGTATCTCCAAGATCTTTTCCAGATGAAAGTCGACTGAAGGCACTACCGAACCATTTGCTATATGGGGAGTATTTTTTCTCCATCAAGAAGCACAGCCGCATCAGTGACTGAACAATCCGAGCTGCGATAAGTCGAGATCCAAGTTCGTCTCCGACTTCGCCTGTTCTACCGATAAAGGCTTCTTCCTCAGAAATCTTTGCCCATTGCGAAGCCAGCAAATACAACCAAACATCGTTCGGATAGTAGCCTATTTTTTCTCTTGTCATTTCTAACATCCGTCCATCGTCTCGAAATACATTACCACTCGTAACTCCAAGAAGACGGTGCTCGTCGAAGGTGAGCCAATCTGAGACAGAAATTCGCTTCTTAACAGATACTCCTAGGTATTCTTCAAGAAAAGAAGAAATCGAGTAGACATAACGTCCACGAAGATCTTTCGTATTCTTAGAATGTGTTAGATAACCCTCATACTCTTTTGGTAGCGACTCACGAAGGCGTTGTTCTAATTTTTTTCCGTATTTGAGCAAAGCCTTGTCGGTCAGGAACACAAAAAAACGAGGCCGCCAATCGTGGTCAGTAGAGACTTCTGTATCAAAACCCAATACTTCTGATCCCGGCCCAATAAGTCCCGCCGAATATTTTAGATTTGGAAAAACCGACGTAATAATCGGCTCACCCACCTCATGAAAAAACCGTTCGGATATTATTAATCCTCCAAGAAATTTTGATGCCATACGAAAACATTATACCAGTTCGAACCCCACTCCGGGTAGCTCTAAAATCATAACAAAATCCCAGCAATTAAGCTGGGATTTTGTTGGCTCCGTAGGCGGGTGGAGTACCCGGGATTTCGAGGCCGATGTTGGCTTTTTATGGGGGGATTGCGTCATACTGTATCACCAATATGATTATCTTAGTGGTATGCTAGGCAGCGACATTAAGACACTTCGTCATCCTACCGGTATGAAAATCGCCATCATCGGCGGAGGCGCTGCAGGTCTTATGGCCGCGGCAGCCATCCAGGAACGCGACCCTCACGCGGAGGTCGCCCTTATCGAAAAAAACGATGGCCTGGGGAAGAAAGTGATCATCTCCGGAGGCGGCCGTTGTAATGTGACGACCGGAATACACGATATCCGGACAGTGCTTTCAAAATACCCACGCGGCGGAAAATTTCTGAACTCAGCCATGCGTCGCTTCCCACCGGAAGCGGTCTACGACTGGTATGAGTCGCACGGCGTGCCGCTCAAGACCGAGGATGATCTGCGTGTCTTCCCGCAATCAAACGACGGACACGACGTCGTCGGTGTGTTCGAACGACTGTTCCATGATTCGAACGTTCACGCCTTGCTGAACCGTCACGCGATCCGCATAGCAAAGAACGACGGCGGTTTTGTAATCAGTTTCAAAGACGGTGCGACGATGGAGGCGGATAAAATCATCCTGACCACCGGCGGACAGGCGTATCGAAACACCGGCTCGACCGGCGACGGCTACGCATTCTCCGAAGCGCTCGGCCACCATGTCACCAAACTCGCACCGGGTCTCAACTCGTTTTTCGCCCGCGAAACCTGGCCGAAGGAAATTTCAGGCATGTCATTCGAGAAAGCCACGCTTCGGACGCGATTCTCTTCTCCCTATGCATTCACCGGTCCGTTCCTCTTCACGCACCGCGGCGTAAGCGGTCCGGCGGTCTTCGCACTCTCCAGCCTGGTTGCTTTCGAGAAATATGACGTCGGTCACCCGATGAAACTGGTCATCGACCTGTTTCCCGACCTGACCGAAGACGCGCTTGTGAGAAAGATCGGACTCGCGATTTCCGAAAACCCTAAAAAAATCCTGGGCAATGTGCTGGATTTCTTCACGGCGAAATCGCTTGCCATCGTCGTCTGCCAGGAATTGCAACTCGCCACCGAGACTCGTGTGGCAGAGATATCCAAGAAGGACATGGGGCGGATCGCCACCTGGCTCAAGAACGCTCCACTCAACATCATTGGCCGAGGAGGTGGCGACGAATTCATCACTGCTGGCGGCGTCGATCTGGCCGAAGTCGACCAGCGCACCATGGAATCGAAAATCACCCCAGGGCTGTATTTCGCTGGAGAGATCCTGGACATCGACGGCTTCACTGGCGGTTTTAATCTGCAAGCGTCTTGGGCGACCGGACGCGTGGCCGGAGAGAGTGCCTGTGAATAAGCAGTGCTCACGCGGCCTGGGGTCGATATGGCGTGCTATACTCAACGAAGTATTACTCCTTACCAAGGCATATGGGATCAATCATGCAAGGCTCCGGCAAGCATCGAAACAAAACGCCGAAGATCTCCAAAAAATACGGTCGGGACCCGCTCGGCATGGCGAACGCAAAGAAGTTCGGAAAACCGCAGGCAAAGATCGGCAAGAAAAAATAGTTTCGTGCCCCAAACTGCTACGTACACAAAAACCCACCATCTCAAGATGGTGGGTTTTTGATCAGGCACGTGGGTATTCCACACGCCTGCTCATGGCTCCGAGGCTGGGACTCGAACCCAGGACCAAAGGATTACAGTTCTGGCTACTGGACTATGTCATCACCCCGCACTACTGCGGGGGCCGGGCGCTTCGAATCGAGGTTGGACCTCGACCCTACTCCCTTTCGGGATAGTCTCTACACCTTCCCTCCGATGAATATCGGAGGGCTTGGCTCGGCGTTGGTTGGACAAACGTTCGCCGAATTCACCCGGTTTTTACACCCTCGGCATTTGCCAAGGAGTGCTGCCTTATTCGATTCACCAAAGCAAATCGAGTCCTCAACTGATCGTTATGATCAGGCCAGATTTGACAGTCCTCTGCTCTACCAGCTGAGCTACCTCGGAACATGGTGCTCTCGCACGTTACTTTCGTAAACGTGCGGATAGAATAACACAATCTTTCAAAAACGCAAGATTTTATCCATCATTTTATTGTGTGGATTTCGACCCCACCTCTGTCATTCCGGGTCGTAACCCGGAATCTAGAAAAATAATAAAGAGGCCAAACGTATAACACGTTTGGCTTTACGGTTCTGGATTCCGGCTCGGAGGCCGGAATGACAACAGAGGTGGGCCCAGAGTGACAAAGAAGAGTGGTCGGACTAACAAGAAGTTTGCGGTTGTTTGACACCCCACGCCCACCATGGCACCGTCATGGGTACTGTTCTTTTTCGACCAGGAGTTTCCATGTTCGACCCGATCGATCTCGGCGAATTTGAGCGCCGCACATCCATCCGCCCGCTCGGAGATCTTTGGCGCGGCGCTGATCGCATCGTGTCGATGCGCAGCATGAAGAAAATCATCGACATCCGCCTGATGAACGATGAGTATCTTCGCAACCTGCTCTGCAGTGCGACGCTCGCCGGCGATCCTGCCGTGCGACCGTACGAAGGATGCGACGTCAAACGCCTGCGCGTCGATCCCGCCATGCTCGCTGTCGGCCAGACGTTCGTCGAGGAGCGTAAACTCCTCAACCTCCAGTCGGTGTTCTACGACATCTTCAAAGGCACTGGCGCGACGAGTGGCTTTGCCAAGAAGGGCGCGCTGATCATTCTCGGCGAGCCGGAGAGCGGCGGACTCGCGGTCGCACACTACCTTCCACCGATCGTGGAGTGGCACGGCGATCGGCACGGCCTGCTCGATGGCATGCACCGCGGCTACTCAGCGATGCGCATCGGCACCACCATTGAGGTGATCAAAGTGTGTTTTCCGAAATCGCCGTTTCCTTGTGACTTCGGTCACTGGAAAAACGTGCGACAAGTCGACGCAAAACCCGCAAAGCAAGATCGTTTCTTCGGTCTGAAGCCCGCACTCTTCCGCGATCTCAAATATGTCGGCATCGACGGCTGATATTCTCGTCCCGCATTTTTTGCGGGATTTTTTAAAAAAAGACCGCTTCTTACGAAATGATTTCTCTGACGGGTGCAGCATATGAAAAAGAATTATTGTTACCGCTGCAAACCATTGCGCGTAACCGATCTTGCGTAAAAAATCCGCATTCTCAATCCGACCATTGACCATGACAATATTCGTGTATACCATTCACTCCGAGGAGGTTCAATCGTGAACAAAAGACTCTTTACCAAGTTCGAAAAAATGTTGCTGAGTCCGACACGTCCGGCCATGCAAGACATGTATCTCGATCTTTTTCGAGCATGGACACTGCACGGGCTAGAGAAATCGGCAACGGCCTTGGGTCTCGCAGAGGAGCTACGTTTCGAAAATCCAAAGGTGTTTCGAGCGGACCAAGGCTGCGTGGCGTCCAATCTTGTTCTCCTGTCGGGACTACTAGAGATTCCTCTTATCTCTGTGCAAAGCATCTTTCCTCACATTGAGTGCGTTCTCACCGACGACGGCAAGGCTTTGCTAAAACGACACGCTGATTTGATCGTTGCGTCGAAGGACCGACCCATTACGGGTAATTGGGGAGATGATTTTTAACCGCGCCCCCTCTGTTTTACGCAGAGGGGGATTTTTTCTTAAATAAAACAGACGATGAGCGAGAGCTGATCGTCTGCCTTGAGATGTTATCCGACGAACGTGATTGCGATCGTCGTGAAGTTGTACGCCGCGTGTACTGCGACGCAGGTGAGGTAGGCGGAGAGCTGGTTCTTGCTGTTCTTCAGGTAGAGAAAGCCGAGCATCATCCCGACGAATCCCTGAATGAAGACGTTGATTGCGCTCCCGTGGAGACGTCCGAAGAAGATGCCGCAGAAGCACACCACCACCGCGCGAACGAGATGCGGGTTGCTGTTCTTGAACAGCGCGAGTGGAAGCATGCGGAACAGCGCCTCTTCGACGAGCGGTGCGTACACGAGCATCATGAACAGCATCACCCACGGGCGTTCGGCGAGCGCAGCGATGATCGGTACGTCGAGCATCCACCTGAGGCTGACCGACAGCGGGTGGCCGAGGCTGAGGAGCGACGAAGACTCACCGAGAAAGGTGATGCTGAGGGTGAAGAACATCACCCAGAGCACCACCACTCCGTAGGTGAAAAAGGCGCTGTTCAAGAGGCGGCGGATCTCTGCGAGGTACGGCTGCAGCACGGTTTTACTCCTGTGTTCAGATCAAAAGATCACTCTGTGTAGGGTAGCCGGCTTTACCTTTTACGGTCAAGCACATTTTGACTTTTTGTTGTTTTCCATTTGAAATGACCTTGGGAACTTCTGGAACATAGTTTTCCAGAAGTTCCCTTGGAGGATACGATGACCACCCCATACTCGCTCGATCTTTTATGGCAACAAGGTGTCGATGAAAAATACTTCACCGCCGCACGAAACGCACTGGTCAAGGCGACCACAGCCCTCGGACTCACCGATAAGCTCTCCGTAGTAACGATCGGGACGCACGCGGACATCGAGAAAATCATCAACGCGGCTCGCCTGGCCTCGGCGAGTATGGCGAGGCCACCGCAAGCGCACGTCGATGTGGTGAATCTTTGGATCGAATCACGACGTTGGCGCAGTTCCGACAAAAAAGGTTGTGCGATAATGCTTGTAAACGATGACCTCGGTTGTTTTGATGAAGAGTTTGTTTTTGGGGCCGCGGATCTCGGGATCGGCGGCACGGTCAGCACGTACCGTTTTGTGCGCGATGATCGAATTTTGGACCCGATCGGTCTTTTTGAAACGTTGGTCATGCACGAGCTCGGACATACGCTCGGCGCTGCGAATCCTGAGCGCGGTTGTGATATCGAACTTTGGGGTGGACCGCACTGTACGAACTTGTGCGTGATGCAGCAGCGCGACGACCTCCCTGAGTTCGAGGCGGACGTTCTTCTTGTTGCCCGCACAGCGCAGCCGTACTGTGCGCAGTGCGTCCGCGACGTGCAAAAATTTTTCTGCGGTTATTTCGCCGCGTAATACTAAAAAGGCGTGAGATTTTCTCACGCCTTTTCTCTTTTTTAGTAGTCACGTAGTCGCAGCACTCCTGGATGGTCCTGAATTTTTTCGAGCGCCTTCGCTTCGATCTGACGGATACGTTCGCGAGTGACGTCGAATTCTTGTCCGACTTCTTCGAGGGTATGGCCGACACCGTCGAGAAGCCCGAATCGCATCTCCAAAATTTTCTGTTCGCGTGGAGAAAGATCTTTGATGACGTCGCGTACATAGTCGCGAAGAAGTTGTAATGCTGCCGCGCGATCCGGCGCGACGTTCTTCACATCCTCAACGAAATCCACAAGCGTCGAATCTTCATCATCTTCACCGACCGACGTTTCAAGCGAGACGGTGTCTTGCGAAATTTGAATGATGTGGCGAACTTTGTCGATCTCTTCGTTCATCTCTGCGGCGATCTCTTCGGGGAGCGGTTCGCGACCGAGATCTTGAATCAGCTGCCGTTCCACCTGCTGGAAACGGTTGATCGTTTCTACCATGTGCACCGGAATACGAATGGTGCGCGATTGGTCGGCGAGCGCACGGGTGATCGCCTGTCGGATCCACCACGTGGCGTACGTCGAAAATTTGTATCCTTTACGATACTCGAATTTTTTTACCGCGCGAAACAAACCGATGTTCCCCTCTTGAATCAAATCAAGAAGCGACAACGATTTTCCGACGAATTTTTTTGCGATGGAAACAACGAGACGAAGGTTCGCTTCGATCAATCGCCGCTCTGCTTCTTTATCGTTCCTTTCTTTTCGTTTTGCGAGCGCAACTTCTTCCTCTGCGGTGAGCAAAGGGATTTTACCGATCTCGCGCAGATACATTTGAATGGAGTCCGCGGAAATATCGGTGAGATCGAAACGTTTTTTTTCTTTCGTTGAACGGATCGTGTTCAGCGTCATTTCGCGATCCTCTTTCATGCCGAGAATCCCCTCTTTCATTTCAACGATCTGCACGCCGATCGCATCCAACCCCGTAAGAAACTCTTCAAAAAGCGCAGTATATTCTTCTAAGTCTTTGAATGTATGGAGTACCTCTGACTCGGTCACAAATCCTCGCGTGCGTCCTTTTTTCAACAACAATTCTATTGCTTCCGCGCTAGGGAGTGGTGATTTATCGCGCACGATGCGCGCCTGCTTCGCTGATTTTTTTGTCGATACTCGTTTCGTTATTTTTTTCGGAGCAGCTTTCTTCGCGTGCACCTTTTTGAGCGCGGGCTTCTTCGCAGGTTTCTTCGCAGTCATTTTTTTTGCCATAGAGAAAACTATACGATAAGTTCGTTGAGTTGTGCGGAAATTTCGCGAATTTTTTCTGTATCGCCAGATTTTTCGGCGAGTGTCATGGCTTGTTGCAGCGCATGTTGACGGCGGCTCTTGTGGAGCTGTTTGAGATCTCCGATGAGCCGGACAAGCACGTCGCGCTGTGCGTCACTATCGAGTTCGCCATAATCCTTCTCCGCGAGGAGTCCAAGGAAGGCGACGCGATCCGCGAGTTCGCGGTTTCCTGTGCGCAAGCAGGCGTCGTGATAGTCGAACGGCTCGTGGCCTCCGTGTCGTTCACTAGTATATGCTACGACAAAATCTGTGTAAAGTTCGCGGAATTCGTCGCTCAGCATATCTGGTGTGACCACATTCACGACCGGCTCCGCGAGCAGCGGGTACCCGAACACTAGCGCTAAAATATGGAGAGAAATAAGGCTGTCGCGGGTTT
>JAHFIV010000057.1:622-6309 GCA_023246225.1 bacterium | reverse complement strand
GCTGCGGGATAATACTCGTAAAGGCATCGATTTTTTTCTGATAAAGATCCGATACGCGCTGCGGTTTCTGCGCGTAAAAAAGACGTTTACTTTTTTTAAAAAAAACGATCACAAAACCCTTTTTTGTGAGAGAAGAAAGAACGTCATAAATCGTCGTTCTTTTCACCCCGACATCTTTTGCCACAACGCTCGCCTGCACACCTCCGAGCCTTAATAAGGCTAAATAGGCTGAGGACTCCACGTCAGAGAGGCCGAGATTTTTGACCATCGCCTCGATATTCATATGTCGGAATAATACGACACTTTTTTAAATTTGTCAAGTTTAAGCTTGAAAATACTTAAAAAAGAGAGATTTTTGACGATTAATCTTGACAAAGAAGAGATTTTTTGCTATAGTTTTATGTCGATAGGCTGAAAAGACGCTACGCATAGCGCCCTAAAGAAATACAAACAAAAAAATTATGAAACTTCCAAAAGTATTCGGCACCGGTAACCGCATTACCCTCTCCACTGGCAAAACGAAGCGTGTCGTTATGTTAAATAACGCAGCAACGACGCCGCCGTTCGAATCGACACTTCAAGCTGTCGAGAAATACTTAAAGATGTACGGCGCCTTGCATCGTGGTGCAGGTCCGCACGCCAACGAAACGTATAAGAAAGCGCACGAAGCGATCGATACGATAAAAGAATTCTTGCACATCCGTAAAGATCAAACGCTTCTCTTCACGCAGAATACGAGTGCGGCGATCAACATGTTCATCCGCATGCTGCGTCTCACAAAGAACGACACAATCATCACCTCACAAATCGAACACACCTCAAACAATTTGCCGTGGCTGTTCAACAGCAGGGCTCGTGTTGTACAGGTGCATGCATTCGATGATGGATCGCTCGACTACAACGATTTCGATAAAAAAATGAAAGAGCACGCAAAAACCGTGAAGCTCGTCGCGATCACCGGAGCATCAAATTTGAGCGGGTACATCCCCGACGTTCGCCGAATTGCAAAGGCTGCGCATGCGCGCGGTGCGATGCTCTTCGTTGACGCAGCGCAACTCGCTCCACACCGACCGATAAACATGAAGCGTGACGGAATCGACGCGCTCGCTTTCTCGGCGCATAAAGTGTACGCCCCGTTTGGACTTGGCGTTCTCGCATTGCCGCACAGCGTTCTCGAAACACAGCCGGTCGATCCAGGCGGTGGTTCAATTGATATGATCAGTGAGACAGACGTTGTGTGGGCTCCCGCACTGCACCGTCATCAAACAGGAACGTGGAATGTCACTGGCATTATCGCAACAGGCGAGAGCTGTAAGGCGATTCTTAACACGGGATGGAAGGCGATGCTTGCACACGAAAAAGAGTTGGTGAAGTACGCAGCAGAGCAGCTCGCAACTGTACCGGGACTGATTTTATACGTCTCTCCTGAAAAATTCGTAAAAGAAAACCGCATCGGTACGTTCACCTTCAACCTGCCCCAGTACCATCATGCGCTGCTTTCCGCTATCCTTGATCAAGAGTATGGAATCGAAACTCGCGCAGGTACGATCTGCAACCATCGCCTTGTTCGTCGATGGATGAAGGTTGGGGATCGAGAACAAAAAATTATCGAAGGAAAGATTAAAAACGGCAACCGTCTTGCATCATACGGAATTGTCCGCGCAAGCCTCGGTATCCAAAATACAAAAAAGGATATCGATGCATTGGTCACCGCTCTCAAGTCGATTGTAAAAAATGGAAACAAGCTGCAATACAAGCCAGTTCCCACTGAAGAAATCTATGAGATCGTCTAACGTGATATGAAAATCGCTAAAACCACGAACGTTACATCATCTTCCTTGAATTACGATCGCTACTCCATGACGAAGTACGACCGGGATATCGTAAACTCCATCCCTTTTCATGAAGAGCTGCATCGTCATATTCAAGAGTACGTGAAGAAACACTACAAGAAAGACGGCACGTACTCCGTTATCGATCTCGGCGCAGGAACGGGACTCACGAGCGCCATCGTTCGAGAAGTACTACCGAATGCAAAGTTCGATCTTGTAGATTTTTCCAAGCAGATGTTGGCGGGCGCAAAAAAGAAACTCGGTACAAAAAATGTCAATTACATCCTAAAAGATTACGCCAACCTTCCTGCAAAAAGTGACTACGATATCGCCATCGCAGTGATCGGCGTTCATCATCAAACGCACGAAGGAAAACGGAAGTTATTCAAGAAAATTTACCGCCTCCTCAAACCCGGCGGAGTCTTTTTCTTTGGAGATCTGATGACTCATCGAGACAAAGTAAAGGCTGCGCATGCACAGGCCTTACACTTCCATCATCTCGTTCAAAAATCGACCGATCAAAAAACGCTGGCGGAATGGGCGCACCATCACCTGTTCCTCAATAATCTCGCACCGATAGAAGATCAAATCGAATGGCTGAAAGACGCAGGGTTCACAGTAAAACCGGTATTGCTCAAATGGAATACGGCGTTGTTGATTTGTAAGAAATAAAAAAATCCCGCACCAGATGATGCGGGATGCGGGTCACGGGAGAAACGGAAGGAGTGTGCTGAGTGTTGGCGCGAGGATGTGTCTGCGATTTCCTGCCGCCACGAGCGCTTCTCGCAGACGTTCGGCTGAGTGGAATCCGCACGTCACGATGTACGGCGTCGCACCGATCGCAAGTGCACCGTCGATGTCTTCGGTTGTGTCGCCGACAACGATCGTCTCGGTGTTCGGGAGCGCGTATTGCGTCTGCAGATCATCGAACACACCGATCTTTCGACGCACATCTCCGACAACTTTTTGAAAATGACGAGAGAGTCCACTACGAGCGACCGCTGCGCGCAGCTTTGCGGCATCGTAACCGCTCGCAACAACGAGCGTATATCCGCGAGCCGCGAGTGTCTCGACGAAATGTACCGCGTCAGGGAACAGACTTGCGGGCACACCCTTCTCTTTGAACCCCGCAGCCATGATCGCGTTCAGATCCGCCGCAGTGACACGCGCAGGAATGCCGTTCGGCCAGTAGAACGAACGCATGAAGTCCGCGGCGACCTGCGCACGGTAGGTGTCGAGCGACGGACACGGGAGCGCGAAATGCCGAAAGATCCGCTGCACGCCACATTCGTAGATGTGATGCATGTCGTCCTGCAACGTCCCGTTCCAGTCGAGAATACAAAGACCGCGCTTCTGCATCGTTGTCCTCCTCTCATACCCTAACGGGCAACGAACGTACTTTCAAGCCCACCCAACACTTTGGTACCTGTCCACTCGGCACCCTGGCCAAAATCAAAGGGTGGCACTTTTTGACCGTTTGGTGCCAGGCACCGAAGGGTCAGATGTGGTTGTTGGTCGTGGTGTGCCTTATTCTTTGAATCTTTGTTATCCTTCTCTCCAGAGGTTTCTCTGTCGGCCTGTAGCTCAATGGTTAGAGCAGTTGGCTTATATCCAACCGGTTGTGGGTTCGAGTCCCACCGGGCCGACCAAAAATACTGATCCAACTGATCCAAAAGATCAGTATTTTTATTCTGAAAACACGGTGGATGATTGTAACTTAAGCCACAATTCGGTATACTCCCCCCATGAAAAAGACATTTACCGTCACCAAAAAAGATGCGGAGGCCCGACTTGATGTTTTTTTGACGTCGAACTTTAAGGATCGGTCGCGCAGTCAGTTACAAAAACTGATTAAATCTGGTGGCGTAGTTGTTAATGGTGGGAAAAAAACACCGCACTTTGCTCTCTCTGAGGGCGATGTTGTCACTGTCGAGGATGAACCGAGCCACACTTCAACTGATGTGCTCGTGCCACGAAAAGACATTCCGCTTAGTGTCGTGTACGAAGATGACGACGTCGCAGTAATAAACAAACAGTTCGGATTACTCGTACATCCTGCAACCGCGCACGACACCGAAACTCTCGCGCACGCACTGATCGCGCACTGGCCGAAAATCACGACGGTTGGCGACACTCCGGATCGACCGGGAATCGTCCATCGATTAGACAAAGACGCTTCGGGGCTGCTTGTGGTTGCAAAAACAAAAAAAGCGTTTGCTTCGCTCAAGCGACAGTTCCAAAAACATACTATAAAAAAAGAATACGCAGTGCTCGTCGACGGTGGACCATCGAATGATGAGGGGACAGTGAATTTGCATATCGGACGCAAACGAAACTCGGGCAGGATGGCCGCGCGCCACGAACCGCGTGAGGGCGATAAAGACGCGGTGACACATTACTACGTGGAAGAGCGGTATCCGCGCGTGACGCTCCTCACCGTGCGCACCGAGACCGGCCGTACGCATCAGATTCGCGCGCACATGGACGCGCTCGGTTGCCCTGTGGTGGGCGATACGCTCTACGGATTAAAACGCGCAGCGCGATTTCCTGCACCACGACTTTTTCTTCATGCGAAGACGCTCGGATTTACGCACCCAACGTCTCGAAAAAAATTGGTGTTTAGCGCATCGCTCCCACCAGAGCTAGAAAAAATCCTCAAAGGCTTTCTCAAAAAAAGAGAATAAAAATATTCTCCTCGAGTTATGCTCATCACCATTTCCGGGCTGTCTGGTTCTGGAAAATCCTCCACCGCAAAAGCGCTCGCACAAAAACTGTGCGTACCCACCGTCGACATCGGTGAAATTTTTCGCGCCATGGCGAAAAAATATGGGATGGACGTTGTGGAGTTTGGGATGTACGCAGAGGCGCATCCGGAGATCGATCGAAAACTCGATGCGGCGATGGTTCGCCGCGCAAAAAAAGAAGAGATGATTTTGCAGGGGCGCCTCGCGGGGTGGATGGCGGTGCAACACAACCTCTCCGCGATCAAAATTTGGATCGGCGCATCTCCCCGCGTGCGGGCAGAACGCGTTGCAAAACGGCAGAGCGTGCCGGTTCGAGAAGCGGCTGCGGAGATCAAAAAAAGAGACCAGGACAACCGGATCCGGTACCTCCAGACCTATGGACTTGACTTACAGGACCTTTCCATCTATGATATCACCGTTCAAACAGACGGCCGCTCTGTGGAGTGGGTCGTTTCTTCCTTAGTTAAAACGCTGTCATTATGGCCGAAGAAACACAAAATACCGAGGAAACCGTCGCCACAACCGAAGCGGTCACCGCTCCGGAAGCGCAGGTCAAAATCGAGGAAGTAAAGGTTGAAGCGATCGAACCTGGCATGGTCGTTCGCGTACACCAAAAAATCAAAGAGACCAACACCAAAGGCGAGGAACGCGAGCGTATTCAGATGTTCGAGGGCACAGTGATCGCGGTCAAAGGCAAGGACGCCCAGAGTCGCACGATCACCGTCCGCAAAATCGCGAGTGGTGTCGGTGTGGAAAGAATTTTTCCAGTGAAATCACCAGCGATCGCAAGGATCGAAACGGTGAAACAATATAACGTGCGCCGCGCAAAACTGTACTACCTCAGAACGCATAAAAAGAAGCTCTCAGAAAAAAAATCGAAGGCAAAGGCGTAATCCTCTCTCCGCCTCTGTCATTCCAGCCGCCCTCTTCTTGTCATTCCGGGCCGTGACCCGGAATCCAGAAAAAATAAAAAAAGACCAAACGATTTCCGTTTGGCCTTTTTTTTACGTTCTGGATTCCGGCTCGGGGGCCGGAATGACAAAACATGACGGTGTCTTTATCGCAGCGCGAGTGTCATTGAGTACATGGAGTCAACGGTCACCGGCTGACC
>JAHFIV010000057.1:0-612 GCA_023246225.1 bacterium | reverse complement strand
TAACGTGCGCCGCGCAAAACTGTACTACCTCAGGACGCACAAAAAGAAACTCTCAGAAAAAACTACCAAAGCAAAGGCGTAAAAATAAAAATGTCCCGCACTGTGCGGGACATTTTTATTATAGTCGACGAATCTTTATCGCAGCGCGAGGGTCATTGAGTACATGGAGTCAACGGTCACCGGCTGACCGATCGCGTACTGCGCGAGAAGCGTGTC
This sequence comes from bacterium, assembly GCA_023246225.1. GTDB lineage: Bacteria > Patescibacteriota > Patescibacteriia > SG8-24 > SG8-24 > JAHFIV01. Next base: position 396 of record JAHFIV010000057.1, on the reverse strand, counting down.
ATCAACCGTGTCGATGCGTGCTTTCCAATCGTTACCGAACAACGAACGCGCGATGCTTTCGTCAGCGATCCAGTGGATAGCGGAATCATTTCCCACTGAGTAAATCGTTGTTGAAACTGCTGATTTCAGAAGTCGTGAACCTGGGTGATACAACACGTTTCCACCGAGCGGCATCGCAGCGAGCGTGCCTGCAGAAACGGTGCGCACCGATGCGAAGTTTGGGAACCATGTCAGGAAAGCGCTTTCATTTGTAAACACGTAACGCTTGCCGTCTTGCGCAGCGAGATACACGGCAGGATTTGCACTCGTCTTCACAAGATATCCAGAAACCGTTTTCGCAACACCGACAGACTTCACAAGCACAGGGCGTGTTGCATATTTGAGTGTCATTGAAGT
>JAHFIV010000009.1 GCA_023246225.1 bacterium | reverse complement strand
TTCCAATCGGGCTTCCCGCTCCGTCGCATCAAAAAACTTATCACCGTTTCCTCGGGAGTGAACGGCTCGTGCTGTTCGAGGTAGCCGAGACGCAGCGAAGGATGGCGAACGATCTCCCCCGCATCGGGATCCTCCACCCCCGCGATCATGCGAATCAGCGTTGATTTTCCTGCGCCGTTCCGCCCCACCACCCCGATCTTCGCGCCCGCACCAAAAGCCACGCTCGCGCCATCAAGAATCGCGCGGTTTCCGTATCGCTTTGTAATAGTGTTCACTTGGATGACCGTACTCATGGCCAGAGCGTACCAGACCGCGAGGCGGAGCAACAAGTCTTGACGAATCGCGGGAATTTTGCTAAGGTCATCCGTTCTTGGCTTAAAGCAAGGAACCGGTGCGGATACCGCATCGCATGGACCATCACCACAGACAGGAGAAACGTCATGAGAAAGACGCCACAGAATCGCTCGAGCATGCGCGGCACGGGGGAGATGGGCGTAATCGCCCTCATCGTCGTCGGCTTCATCGTCTTCGCCCTCGTCGCCAGCGTCGCAAGCTACGCGCTCGGCTGGTGCGGCGAGGCCGCCAAGGTCACGCAGGAGGAGGTCGGCCCGCGCGCCGTGCTCCAGAAGTACATGTGGCTGAAGGAAGCGCACGCCCAGCTCGACAAGAAGCTCGCAGACATCAAGGTCTACGAGAACCGCATGAACGCGCTCGAGGCGGCGTACAAGGGCACGCCCCGTGGGCAGTGGCCGCGCGACGATCGCGAGGCGTACAACCAGGCGTCGGCCGAGCTCGCTGGCGTCAAGGCGAGCTACAACGATCTCGCCGCGCAGTACAACGCCAAGATGGCCGAGGTCAACTGGGCGTTCGCGAACCAGGGCGAGCTCCCGCAGGGCGCGACCGAGACCCTGCCGCGCAACTACGCCCCCTACGTCACGCAGTGAACCACCAACGGAACGAACGGAAAGGAACAGGAAGATGAACAAGCGCAACTGGAATGGAATGTTCGGCATGGGACCGCTCGGCGCCCTGATCATGCTGATCGGCGCGATGTCGATCGGTGCGGACACGAGCAGCTGCAACAGTCCCGACCCGCAACCGAAGTCTGCATCGGGCGTCGACAAGGTGACCGTGAAGGTGCCCGTCGGGCCCGACCACCTCACCACCGAACAGCGCAACGTCGTCGAGCGTCTGCGCAGGGACAACGAACCCGGCTCGATCAAGCACCTGTACGTCATCTCGGCGTACTCCGGACAAGTGCTGATCTACTCCACCGTGAAGGGGAAGGTGACGAGCAGCGGCAAGCGGCTCTCACCAACCTCGGTCAAGAGCGTCTGGATCAACGACAGCAACGGCACCGGCTACCGCGACGGCTTCACGGTCGACATCGGCGGTCAGACGGGCATCACCCAGGAGATCCTGCAGGACGACGGTACCTACGGATCGTCCACGGAGTACCTGTACTGGTTCGACACGAAGGGAGTCTACCACCAGCACTACGTGCAGGGCGGCCAGATCCTCCACGTCTCGAGCGAACCGATCGGGGTCAAGTCAGTCGTGATCAACATGGAGATCTCGGCAGCGCCAGGAACGACCCCGTCCGACGCGCAGCCGACCACGACCGTGCAGCCCACAACGATCACGGCCCCGACGCCGAAGAAGTAACCGGCGCCAAGACGCCGTCGCACGCGACCGAATGACATCCGTCATTCGGTCATTTTTTTTTGCACAAACAAAAAAGAGTCCACGCAGGACTCTTGTTCCTTAATACTCGATCACGATGTGTGAGCCCTGATGACGCAACCAGTCGGTCGGATGACCGAGCGGTGCGAGCAGAGTGCGCAGACTTCGTGCGTGACCGATCACCATGATCGTCTTGTCTGGAAGGAACGCTTTGTATTCGTCGAGCAACAATTTTTGTCTGTCGAAAAGATCACGTCCGCGATCGCCACCGAACGCAGTGAAATCCGCATCGAGAGCTTTCGCTGCGATCGGCAAATTTTTCCATCCGCAGCGCAGACCAAACTCCACAAGCGTCACGCCGTCAAGTTTACCGAAGTCACACTCATTTAGTCGCGCAGTCGTCCATACTGGCACGCGAACTACTTTTGCAACGATCGCTGCGGTTTGTTTTGCGCGCTGCAACTCCGAACAGCAGATCAGTGCGATATCGTACCGACGCACATCGCTCGCAAGACGTTCGGCTTGCGCGATGCCACGCGCGTTCAGCGGAATATCGATCAAACCCTGCAGACGCTTCCCCGCGTTGTATGCAGTTTCGCAGTGCCGCGCGACGATGATTTTCATCGGCCTCTCCTCGATACAACAACTTTGTGTAACTTAGCAGTAATTCCCCACTTTGTCATCCCGGCTAGACCTCTGTCATTCCGGGCCGTGACCCGGAATGACAAAGAAATGACTGGATTCCGGGTCACGGCCCGGAATGACAAAAAATGTGGGCCGGAATGACAGAGCGAAATGATGGATCCTGGATCAGCCGTCGCTAGGCGACGTCTGTCCAGGACAACCCGCACGAATGTAATGCGGGTTGAATAAAAAAAGGGACGGTGTAAAACCGTCCCCGCATGATCATCGAACCTTCTTGTCGCTCGCGCTCGTACCGAACGAAGTGAAGCGCACCTTCGCGCCCGTCTGATGCTCGATCGCCGCGATGTGCTGTTCCACTTTGGCGTCGAAATCGCTCGCGCTCGTTACCGCGCCCGCAGCGATCACTGCGTGCTCGAGTGCGGTCGTGATCAACCGCTGTCGCGGAAGGTTGCCACGGTTGCCGAGACGGATATTTTTCACGAAGTGTGCAGCGGTTTCGAACAACTCGTCGGTCCAGTCGTGCATCTGCGACGGCGGCAACGCGTATTCGTTGACCGCATCCCACGAGTCGATCTCGCGAAGACGATCGAAGCACGTGACCGCGAGTCCATCGACACCACCGCACGCAGCGATCGCGTAACGGATCGCGACCGAGTCGAACCAGCCGACACGGAACGCGCCCTGCCAGGCGTCCATCGCGTTGTGCGCGTCCGGAAGCGCCGCAGTGAGGCCTTTGTCCTCGGTCACGAACGGACCGGGACCGTGCCGCGTCATGTACGCGCGCACCACACCGATCTTGTCGACGCGACCGTCGTAGCCGTGATCGCGCAGAATCGTGAGCGCGTTGTCGAATGTGCAGTTGCTCCACGTCGTGTACGGATCGAACCCGAGCGCCTCGTCGAGCAACACGCCCTGCGATGGCTCGAACACGACCGTACCCGGACGCTCGAGAATCTCGTGCTCCCCCGCTTCGTCGATCACGGTTGCGACCGCGAAAAAATTCTGCAGCTCGCGAAGGTAGCTCGTGAGCAGGGCGGGATTCTCGTACCAATCGAGATCCTCCTTGCCGACGCCGCGGTCGCGACACTTCGCGATCTCCTCGGCGCGCTGCGTCACCTTGAACTCGCGCATGCTGTCGAGCTTCGCACGAAGCGCGGTAGTGGGAAGATACAGATCGCGCACATGGATCGCGAGATCCGGCGCGACCTTCGCGTCGTACACCGTCTCTCCGAGACCGACGCCACAACTCCCGTGACGACCGTCGCCGCGCGAAAGCTCGCGAATCCTGTTCGCGGCGCGCTGGAACGGTGTGATCACGAGCGCGTCGCGGCTGATCGTGGCGCGCGCCCACGCGTCGGTCACACCGACCTTGCGGAGGTACTTCTCCTCGGCGACCATCGCGAGCGGACTCACGAGCATGTGCTTCGAGAGATGCGTGCGACAGCCGTCCACAAACGTCGCGGATCCGAACTGCGAGAACGTGTGGTGCCGGCCGTCGGGCGTGACCACGTTGTGTCGCGCCTGCGGACCGCCGTTGAAACGGATCACCGTGTGTGCGCCGTACGTTCGCGCGTACCAGTCGACCATCGTCCCCTTGCCGCTGTCGCCGTATCCGAGATCGGCAAACAGACACGCGTTTCTGTTCTGTACGCCCATGAGCGCCTCCTTGGTGAGAACGTCCAGCACTTTGCAGGACCAAAGACCTTAGCTATTTTTCGGTGGTTCGTCAAGTATGTTTCGCGCGTATAAAAAATCGCCCTACACTGCTGTGCAAGGCGACGATGTTGTCACTCGCTGATGATGGCGAAGTCTCGGTCAGGAACCACGGTCACGGTCTTCGCGGCGACATCGACCGACGCGATACCGAAGAGCGTTCTCCCCTTATGCTCGAACGGTGCCATTTTTTGAGGCTGCAATTCCCGCAGCGCATCCGCGACCTTGGCGAGGTCGAAGCCTTTGGTTGTGAAAAGGCTCGAGAAGTTGAAAACCGTAGAAAACGGATCTGCGAGGTATCGCAGAAAGATGCCGCCGTCCCGCTCCATGATCGAGAGGTCCATCACCGCCTGCTGTCTCCCCGCGCCCGCAGGAATGATGTAGGCCGTCATCCCAGGACGGATCACCGTTCGTCCGGTCTCGTCGGGCTCGAACCCTTCCCGCTTCTTCGCCGCCTCGATGGTGCGGTGCACGCCGCACCCGCAGTGGGAGACGGTGTTTGTGATCACGTGGTCCCAGCTCGGGTCTCGTGTGGTCGCGAAACCGTTGCCAGGCATCGACGGTACCGTGATGTTGATATCACGGGTCAGCTGAGCCCGGTGATCGACCAGGAACAACACCGCCTGCTGGTACAGCGCACCATCGTACGCGTACCGCTGGGTCTCGAGTCGCTCAATGCAGAGTTCGACCGTGTCGAGCGGCTTGTCCCAGACAGGCATCTCCACCGTCACCTCGTGTTCGGGACCGAACTCCGGACTCACAAACTTGGCGAGCTCGTGAATCATGGCCTCGGGAACCTCGAACACTTTCCCTCGACTTCCCTGCCGAATCTCTTCGCCGATTTTGCGGTCGTTGAAAGTCGGAAGGGAGGAGCTCGCGGAACGCAGACCGATGCGTACGCAGATGCATTTCTCCGACATGTCCCTCCAGACCCAGTTCACGGCGCCACTGACGACGTGCGGATCCTGGGGTGCAAACTTCAGGAACGTGAGGAAGAGGTCACCGATCGGCGGAATCTCCGCAACACCATACCAGCGTCCCGCCTGCATCTTCCCCTCGTGGATGAGCGGCGAGCGGTCGTAGTCCGGAGCGTCCCTGTACATCCCAAGGAGCCTCTCGTGGAGCTGCGTCATGAAGACCGGGTTGCCGATGCCGTCGCGACCATCGAGGACATCTGTCAACATCTCGGCCTCAGCAAGGTACCCGTCCCGCTCGAGAAGCAGCATGGTGTAGAGCAAGCACTTCTCCGTGAGCAAGTTTCTGACCGCTGCATGCGCAGACTGGGGAATGAGATAGAGATGACTCAGATGGAAGCTCCACGAGCCTTCGGTGCCACGATCGGATCGTGCGCCGATGCATACCCGCCCTGACAACCGATCGATCTCGAGATCGAAGATGCGGTGCGGCTTGATCCCTTCGTGATCCCTCATGCGCACCTGCACCTTGAGCGCGCAGGCCTGACCCTCACCCTCGTTGACGAGCATGTCAGCCCTGAGGATCCGCTCCAGGTCGCCGAGCGTCCGCGGATCATGGCTGTAGAAGTAATGCTCCGGATGCGCCGCGAGGAGCTCGGTGTACGAGTTGGCGAGTGCAGTCATCGCTAGGCGAGTGTGTTCGGCTGCTGTGGTCATGGGTTCTCCTTGTCTTGTAAGGACCGTTGGATGTTGTGGTGTGTTGTCGCAAAAATCACGACGTACGACCGTAGCATTCGCGTGCTACTTTGTCAAAGGCAGTTGCCTAAAAAACACCCCGCGCAGAAGACTGCATAATACATTGGTGCCTGGCACCAAATGGTCACGGCCTCCCTTTTTGTCATTCCGGCCTCCGAGCCGGAATCCACATAAGACAAAGACCAAACGAAATCCGTTTGGCCTTTTTAATTTTTCTGGATTCCGGGTCACGGCCCGGAATGACAAAGAAGAGGGGTCCGGAATGACATGGGTAGGGCGGGAATGCCTAAAAAGAAAAACCGGCCCAACGAGCGTTGAGCCGGCGTGTTGTGTTGAGGGTCAGACGATCAGACGCGACCGGGGCCCTTCTTGCCGCGCCTGATCGGCGGCGCCGCGTCGTCGCCCTCCACCGGGCGACTCTCGCCACCCTTGCCGATCGAAGCGGCGTACGCCTCGACCGCGCGGAAGACGCTGTTCGCCTGGTCGCCCTTGCCGAGCGACGTGAGCTTCGCCGGGAGTTCGTCGAGCGTGACCGTCCCCTCGGTGATGCCGATGAGCGTCGCCGCGACCGCGCAGGTGTCCTTGTAGGTCTCCATCGTGATGACGCGATCGCCGAGAACGTTCTTCCACGGGCGCTCGCAACTCCCCGCACGCTGGCGGTCCGGGATGAGGTAGAAGACGTGGAACGTCTTCGAGACCTCCGCGATGATCTCCTTGATGGGGATGTCTCTCGCGATCTCGTCGCCGATGTACCGCTTCACTGCCGCAGCACTGACCGTAGAGAAGATCGGCTCGTCACCGGTGACGAACAGGTATCCCTTCCGACCGCGCTTTTCGAAACAGTCCATGCTGGTGTGCCGAGCGGCCCAGTACAGGAACAGGTCGTAGGACTCGCCGATGTTGCCGCCACCCAGCCTCTCGAGGTAGAGCGCGGTCAACCACTGATCCATGAGCCCTGCCTCGGACTCGAACTGTCCGACCTGGCACGGTGCCTCTTCGCCCATCAGCGCGTCGCCGATGCCACCGAACAGCACCTGCGGATCCTTGACGAAGTTGCCGTCGAGGATCAGCTGCATGAACGACGGCAACTCGCGCTGCGCGAGGTCCGGCGGGATGTTCCCCATCGAACCGGTCTCGTCGAGCGCGAAGATGATGCCGATCGAGTCGGGGTGCGCCGCGCTGTCCCTGCTCTCCCGAAACTGCACCCCGAACGGGTTCATCTTCGGGTCCAGGTTCCGTCGCCTGAACACCTCCTCCACCGGCAACGTCGCGCGGCTGGTGGTGAGCTCCTTGTGTGCCTCGTAATCGTATGCGCCGCCTCCCATGGGAAGCCTCGTTTCTTTCTGACGGCTATGCCGCCTGTGGGTTGCGTGTCATGCCGCGCCTGTCACCGTGACCGGCGTGGCATTTCGAACGGGAGGTACTTCCGAGGTCCGTAAACCCCTTCCGCAACTTTCCCGAACGTCTTTTCGAGCTCGAGCGCATCCTTGATGCGCGTTCCGCTCTCGTCGTAGCGCGCGTGCACGCGCAGGATCTCCGCGATCGGATCCGGAACCGAATCGGGCAGTGCGCCGTCCTCCGGGTTTCCTCCGAGCACCGCGATCATGCAGCGCGCAGACATCGCGATATCGGTCTCCGCCGTCGCCCCTTCGCCACGAACGATCTCGGGCGGATGGAACGGTGCGTGATGTGCCTCCACGACATCCGCGGGGCTGCTCCCGAACGGAACCGCGTAGCTCCAGTCGATGAGCGTCACGCCGTGGTTCACCGGATGCAGCAGCATGTGCTCTGGCACGATGGCGCAGTGCGCGATGCGTGTGAGCTGCAGCCAGGCGAGGAGCGTGAGCGTGCGGTTCCACATCCAGACCATCGTGCGGGGATCGACCCCGTCGCGATACTCGTTCATGGCGTCCGCAAGCGTCCAGTCGTACCGGTTCTTGTACCGGAACACTGTCGCAGGATGACCGCTCGACGCGCACGTGCCGGTCGCGACGACTTCGGGAAGTATCTTCCTGAAGAACGGCGTGCCGTTCACTGCGCTGCGCCCGAGTCGCTCGAGCATCGCGACCTCGCGACGCATCATCCCCGCGACGTTTTCGTTGTCGCCGATCTTGATCACCACCCGCTCGGTGAGCGGATCGTCCCAAGCTGCGCGAACGACGTCGGACTTGTCGCCGGGGCTGATTCTTCCTTCGATGATGTACCTGCGCCCCGCGATCTCGACGCGCGAAAGCGTATCGGGATCGACGCCGCGGATGAACGGAAATCGCGGCCGCGGCGGCGCGTTGGTCGGTTCGCGCGTCTCGAGGAACTCCCTCGCGGCGTTCGCGACCCGGATCATCGCCGCGCGGTCGTGCAGACCGAACACGTCTGGCTGCTGGAGCAGCGTCACTGCATCGGCGAACTTGGTCGCCTCGCCGCGCGTGAGATACGCGAGTCGCATGTACGCGAGGAAACCGTAGATCGGTGTACCTGCGTCACGAAGCGCGCTCTCGAGTCCGCGGTCCACCCAGCCGCCGATCCACGGCACGATCGCCGTGTCGTCGAGCGGGATGCTCGAGCCGGGCTGGACGCGTAGGTCGTGCGCCGTCTGCGGCTCCACGAGCCGACCGTCGGTCCACGCGACTTTGCGCAGCTTCATCGGCACGAGCGCGAGCACGCCGTCCGTACAGAACGGACAAGCGATGCCGACGTCGAGCGAGAAAATCTTCCCTCCGGTGTTCGCGAGCGACGATTCGCCGCACCGGTCACACACGGGCGTAGATGGCGTGATTTTCGGCAGAAGCGCCGCGATCTCACGGATCTTCGCGGTCGCCACGTCGACGCCTGCGCTTGTGCACGCCGACTGCACATCGCTCACGGAGACGCTCTGCACCTGCCCGAAGGACGGTGTCGCGTCGCCGAAGATGGCGTGCAGGAGCGTCGCAACACCACTCTCCTCCGCGCCGATCTGGCGCGCGAAAAGCTTGGTGAGTGCCGTCGTGAATGATGGCGGGAGCAGAAGCGCTCGCGTGTCGATCGAGGACGAAGTCATGAGAAACTCCCTTCTTTTTTGGTTGCAAACAAATTGTCAAGAAGCAATGGAAAACCCTAGCAAACGAGCCTGCTTTCGTCAAGACGATGGTAAAATCTGTGCTTATTTTTACAGAACCCTTGACAAACACCGACCAAAAGGTGTGTACTATCGAATCAGTTCTTTCCAAAAGTTCTCTTGGTAGAAGGAAACGCGCTCATCTTGCGTTTAAGGAACCTCTGAAAAACTATATTCCGAAGCAGGAAACGAGTTTTGAGGAGGTTCCCTAATGGCCACGCGGGATGAGCGCGGCATCCCGTGCTCCCACCTCCCTACGCAACCGCAACGGGAGGCGGAAACCACAGACAGGAGAACGGTCATGGCAGACAAGGACACGACAACGACGGAAGGCCCCACGGGACCGACCGACCCCCCGAACGAGATCGTCACGAAGCTCACCGCCTACGTCGGCGAGGAGAAGGCGAAGGAGGTCGCCGCGAAGGCCAAGGATGCCGGCGCGGAGACGCTCGCCGACGCCGCGCTCCTCACGGAGGCCGACTGGGTCGGCTTCGGTGTCCCGCTCGTGAAGGCACGCAAGCTCGTCGCCGAGCTCACCAAGTCAACCACCGCGCCGGCACCGGTCCCCGATGCCAGCGCATCGGCGTTCAACGCGATCGCCATGCTCCCGCAGGTGCCGAGCGACGAGGCGTTCCTCAAGCTCCTGCAGGTCGGCGGCACGCTCAAGATGGAGCCGACGGACGTGATGTCCGCGGTCCGCGTGCTGTTCGCTCAGCGCTTCGACCTCTTCGGCATCGAGGACAAGGTCCTCGAGGCGATGGAGACGCGCGCCGAGCAGATGGAGGAGCCGTACCCGCAGGTCTACTACGACGTGCAGAAGGCACTCTCCCGCAAGGCACACGCCGAGGTGCTCTCGGCGCTCGAGGTCTCGAGCGCGCGCGTCTTCACCGAGCGCAACAAGAAGGCGTTCCTCGGCCGACTCAGCGGCATCTGGGATCACCTCGCCTCGTTCAACGAGCGCGCCACCGCCTACCAGCAGACCTGGATGACCAAGATGGCCAACCCGGGACTGATGATGGCGATGCTGCGTGGCGCTGGATCGATCGCTGGCCTCGACGCAGCACCCGATGCGACGCCGATGCTCGACGCTGCCAGCGGAGTGATCGACAACATCAACAAGATGTTCGCCGGCCCCGGCATCCCCGTCGCACGCGCGCTCGCGGCCGACGCCGTCCAGCTCCGGCAGCTCCTCGAGAGGACCGACCTGATCGCCGCGACCGGCGCGACCACGCGTGACGAGATGCTCAAGAAGCTCGGCATCGCAGTGACCGCTGACGCTTCGCGTACCGAACACACCATCACCCAGTACGTGCTGTCGGTGCTGAATGTGCCCGACGTGCCCACGAACCAGCTGCCGCAGTACATCGCAGCGGTCGCCGAGCTCGGTGCCAACATCCCCTGGGATACGCTCCGCACCAGTCGCGCAGTGAACGGCGGAACCTCGCCGCGTCGCACGTCGGACAACCGCACCGGCGGCGGCACCTACTGAGCAGAGTGCTCACCTAGATCGTCGATCGCCCCACACCATTCTCGGTGTGGGGCGTTTTTTATTCTTCAGAATACGAGTCATGGTACTATGATCTATATGGCAATCGAAAAATTTTCTGCAGCAGAGCTGCGTATTCTTCGCAGCCTCAACACTCCAAAAAAAATTCAGGATTTTTTGGATCGCATTCCGCAAAATTTTGAACACGATGGCGATGGATGTCTTTCTCCGCGCCGTGTGCTTCGCGAACGACGCGCGCATTGCATCGAAGGGGCGATGCTCGCAGGCGCAGCGCTCCGTCTCCAAGGACGACCACCGCTCGTGGTCGATCTCGAAGCGTCGCGCGATGATCACGATCATGTGATCGCGGTGTTTCGCGAACGCGGATACTGGGGCGCGATTTCAAAAACAAATCACGCCGCGCTTCGGTATCGCGATCCAGTGTATCGCACACTGCGCGAACTGGTGATGTCGTATTTTCATGAATACTTTATAAAAAATGGAAAAAAAACACTGCGCACTTTTTCGCAGCCTGTTGATTTACGACGATTCGACGCACGCGGATGGATGACCGACGAGGACGACGTATGGTACATACCCGAATATCTTTGCGACGTTTCTCACAAAAAAATACTCACGCCGTCACAAATACGATCACTGCGACCCGCCGATGCAACCGAACGTCGCGCTGGAGACATTGTGCAATGGCGCGCAGTTAAAAAAGGAATTGCAGAAGAAGACCGACCGCGCAAAGCGACATCACGATCGTAATGATCCATCCGAGAACGTTCATCGCAAAAGAATTCGTGTGTTTCCCCATCGTCTTCGGATCGCTCGCGATGCGCATGATAATAATCATGAGCGGTGGCGCAAGCATCCCGCCGAGCACCGCGCTGTAGTACAACATTTTAAATGGTGGGATTGCGGTGAAATTCACCCCGATTCCGATCACTGTGGCGATCGTGATAATGCCGTAAAATCCGTGCGCGTCTTTGAATTTTTGATACAACCCCGACCGCCAACCGAGAAGCTCTGCCACCGCGTACGATGCGGACCCGGCGAGCACCGGTACCGCGAGTAAACCTGTACCGATAATACCGAGCGCAAAAAGCCACGTCGACATTCCTCCATCGAGTGGACGGAGCGCCTCTGCGGCCTGCGCCGCAGTTTCGATGTTCGTGATACCGCGAGCATGCAACGTTACAGCGGCGGTCACGATAATAAAAAACATGATGGCGTTCGAGAACACCATACCGACCACTGTATCGAAACGCATGCGACCGATATCATTCGCCGTGACGCGCGGTGTGCCGGTATCCATCGCTGATAATTTTCCCGCAGCGACTTCTTCCTCGACCTCCTCACTCGCCTGCCAGAAAAAAAGATACGGTGTGATCGTTGTACCAAGCACCGCAACGATATTAAAAAGATAGTCGCGAGTGAGTTGAATGCGGGGAAATCGCGTCGCTTGCCATACTGCGGACCAATCGACATGCGCAACAAACGCCGCAACGACGTACGTGAACAATGAGAGCGTGAGATATTTAAGATATTTTGCGTACGTTTTATACGAAACAAAAATCTGCAACGTTAAAATGATCGCAGTCATTAAAAAAAGCCGCATCGCAAACGGCAAACCAAAAAGAAGTTGCATCGATGACGCCATCGCACCGAGATCTGCGCCGATATTCACCGCGTTTACCGCAACGAGAATGACGACAACAACGGTCAATGCTCGCCGTCCATACCGCGCACCGATCACCGAAGCGAGCCCGCGTCCTTTGACCATCCCGATTCTCCCACACATCTCCTGCACGACGATCATAAACGGCGTCGTGAGTACTGCGAGCCACACTTGACTGTACCCGAACTGCGCGCCGGTTTGCGCGTAGGTTGCGATACCTGCCGGATCATCGTCAGATGCGCCGGTGATGAATCCCGGACCGAGCGCGCGGAAAAATTTTCGCAGAGAAAATCGTGATTGCTTTACCATAGGTTCGTATAGTATAGCGATTTTTACGATCTGCGTACAAATTGTCATCCCCCTGTCATTCCGACCTCCTTTCTTTGTCATTCCGGCCCACATTTTTTGTCATTCCGGACCGTGACCCGGAATCCACTCCCTTGTCATTCCGGCCTCCGAGCCGGAATCCAGAAAAAATAAAAATGCCAAACGTATATCACGTTTGGCATTTACGTTTCTGGATTCCGCCCCGGATCAGGTCCGGGGTCGGAATGACAAAGAATGGCACCTACTGCGCGATGTTGCGGGCAAACATTTTGAAATCGTCGGTCACGTACACAACTTTCAGCGTGTAGAGATCGCGCGCTTGCTGATGCGTGCCATCGACCGTTCCGCGCGCCGACACATAGCCTGCGCCACGCACTGCAGCAACGACACGATCGTTCACGAATCCGAACGGATACGCGAAGTGTCGCGCAGGTTTTCCGAGACGATCTTCGATCATCTTCTTGCTCCCTGCAACTTCGTCCTTCAGCTGTGCGTCGCCGAGCAGCGTCAGATTTGGGTGCGTCTTGGAGTGCGATCCGATCGTCATGCCGCGCTTGTCGAGATCCTTCACCTGCGGCCACGACAGCAATCCACCACCATCGCGCTCGAGAACCAAGTTCGTCACCACGAAAAACGTCGCAGTGAAATGATACTTCTCAAGAATCGGGAGTGCGTAGACGTACTGACTTGACCAACCGTCATCGAGCGTGATAACCACCGCCTTTTCGGGAAGCGGTACACTACTCGTGAGACATGCAGAGACTGCGTCGAGCGATACGACCGCGTACTTCGCGTCATAGAGATGTTGCATCTGCGCCGCGAATGCGACGTGCGAAACCGTCATCGCGCGAAGCGGTGGCGTTTCTCCCACGCTGTGCGGATTCACGTGGTGATACACAAGGATCGCCGCGCGACATTCAGGAACGGGATCCGCGATCACTGCGGGATACGATTCTGCAACCACTACGGTAGGCGCACGCAAAGTTCGATTCGTCTTTTCGGACGAGCACCCCATCGCACACACGCACAACATAACGGACAAAAACAACGCTCTCCGCATCGCATCCTCCTCAAAAGAACAACAAAACAACGCTAGCTCGATCGAGAGCGTTAGTCAAAAAATTACTACTGTTTCATTCCGACGCCACGACGAAGCAACGCGAGGTTCACGAGCGTGATCGCAAAAGCGATGAGAGCCAGAACAACCGCACTCCACCATACCGGCACACTCGCAACACCGAAGAATCCGTAACGAAAACCGTCTACCATGTACAGAATCGGATTCAGCCGCGAAACATTTTGCCAAAATGCAGGTAATTGATTCAAGGAATAGAACACCCCACCGAGATAGGTCAACGGCACGAGTACGAAGGTAGAGAAGATGCTGATGTCATCGAACGTTTTTGCAAAGATGCCGTTCAAAAATCCGGCGAGAGAAAATAACGTCGCGGCGAGAAACAAGAAAAGAAGAATAGCGAACGGATGGCGGATCGTCGGATGCGCAAAAACCGCGCACACGGCGAACACTAGCACACCGCTTACTGCGCCACGCACGATACCCCCAAAAACATACCCTACCATCATCGCCCAATCCGGTGTCGGCGACACAATAAGTTCCTCGATGCTGCGTTGGAATTTTGCGAGGAAGAATGAACTCACCACGTTCATGAAACTGTTTTGAATCACCGTCATCATTACGAGTCCCGGCACGATGAAGGCGATGTACGGGACGCCATCAACGAGTCCGACGCGCGATCCGATGAATCCGCCAAAAATCAAAAAATGGAGCGACTGCGTAATCACCGGCGGAAGCAACGTCTGCGACCAAAGACGAAAAATCCGCGTCATCTCTCGACGAATAATGGTAAAGAGAGAATTTTTGAGAAGATCTGCACGCATATTTCGGGAAACTCTGGAAAACAATGTTCCAGACGGGAAATGAGTTATTTTTCAGCGGTTCCCTTACTGTATTGTTGAAAGATACAGTTCCTCCACACGATTTTGTGCAGGAACAACATCGCGCACATGCACGCCCGCCTCGTGACAACGCGCGAACACCGTCTCAAATAGTTCATCTGGCGCAAGTGCGACAGTCACCGTCGTGCCATCATCCGACTCCGCGCGAAGTGTGTGCACTTGTGCGTCTGTCGGAGCCTCAGCGAGCATCACGCGATATCGACGATCACTCGCTTCTGCGAGCAGCGCTTGCACTGAACCGGACTTCACCACCGCACCGCGCTGCACGATCGTCATGTTTTTGCACAGCTGCTCGACCTCTTCAAGATAATGCGTCGTAAGCAGAATCGTTGTGCCCGCAGCGTTCAATGTACGGAGGTATTCCCACATACCCCGACGAAGTTCGACGTCAACACCAGCGGTTGGCTCATCGAGAATCAACAGTCGCGGTCGGTGCACAAGTGCACGTGCGATCATCAAGCGACGTTTCATGCCGCCCGAAAGCTTGATCGCTTGCACGTCTTTCTTTTCCCATAAGCCGAGCGCGTGCAGCAATTCATCGGCACGCGCTGCGGCATCACGCCGATCCATGCCATAAAATCCTCCTTGTGTCATGACGATCACTCGCGGCGTTTCAAAAATATTAAAATTGAATTCTTGCGGCACGATGCCGATACTCAATTTCGTCGTATCGGGGTCTGCGTCCTGATCAACACCGAACACGGTGACCTTTCCTCCGGTCTTCGTCACGAGACCAACGGTAATGTTGATGAGCGTCGTTTTCCCTGCGCCGTTTGCGCCGAGCAACGCAAAAAAATCACCTTCAGCGATGGAAAGATCGACACCCTTGAGCGCCTCCACTCCACCGGCATATGTTTTTCGAACCCCCTCGATGCGCAACGCTTCCATAGTTTATTTTTTATGGAACCTCTGGAAAACTATATTCCGGAGCGGGAAAAATAGCCGTTTTCCGCCGGAAGAGAGTTTTTTAGCGGTTCCTATAGAGATACACATTTGTCAGACCTGGCTCCTTAAGCGCACGCGCAGGCGTCCATCCTTTAATAGGCCATACGTAAGAAATAATTTGCGCACCGGGCTTGAGCTCGCGTTCAAATTTTTCTTTGAGTGCAGCAATCTTGTCTGGCATCAAAAAAAAGTACACCACATCAACATCGCGAAGGTCCACCTTCCAAAGATCGCGAAAAAGGATCGTAGCATGTACTTTTGGTACTGCAAAGCGTACTCGAAGCAGTGCGAGTATATAAGGAAAGATAGAAATTTCATATCCGCGTGCGGTCGCACCGACTTGCGCGGCTGCAACAACGAGACGCCCGTCACCACACCCAAGATCCACCATCACACTCCCCTGTCGTATATCTGCGATGGAAAGAAACCGCGCAACATCTCTCTTCCGCGTCGGCACCCACGGCGCTCCCCTAAGACTCGCATAGCCTGCGGTGAGTAGCACAACAAAAACGAGCACGTACAAAAAATAAAACATGGTTAGAAAACTAACGTTAAAATATTTTGATCGGAGTTGCCGATGTCACTACCGCAACCGTTTGAGATTCAGATGTTTTCGAGACGTACGATGCATCAGTCGCGACCACAACTATTTCGTGAATTCCTGGAGTGAGCGTCACCTTGGTTGAAAATTCACCGTACGCCTTCACGGGAAGATTTTTCGTTACCACGGTATCGTCAATAACGATCTCGATCGTAGTATCAGGCAACGCTGTTCCACTTACTACCATATGCGTATCAGTCGTTATTTCAGGAAGAGTATCAACGATCGGGGCGAACGATGCAAGTCCAACTTCATCAATAAGTGTTTTGGTCATTACCATCTCTGTCGCAGTGACATGACCGAACTTATCGTGCGCTTCGAGTATCACCCGATACGGTGTGCCCGGTGAAAGTCCGGTCAATACCGTCGATCTGGTCGTGATACGCGCAAGATCGCCATCATTACGCACAGACCATTCTGCAGGAACAACGTTCGAAGTATTCGCCGCATAACGTATGGTGTAATGATCAAAATGCGTTTCTGACACCGGCGGATGCCACGACACAACGATCGCGTGACGCAGCGGGTGCACTGAGACATCGGAGGGACCTGACGGTGCCTTTGTATCGATTACTATTTCTTGTGTCGTGGTGCTGGCGTTGCCGAACACATCTGTCGCGATGAGTCGCGCGGACACAGTGCCGTTGTCAACGTTTGGAAAATCTGCGCCCGCATCCCAAAGAAATCCACGTTCGGTAACACGTCCGGTGGCAGCAACCCATGACGCGCCGTGATCGTTGGACACGGAGAGCGACGTGGTCATACCGTTCTGGTTTGTGTCAGAGACGGTGTAGGCGACCGCGACCGTCTCAGTCCCCGATATTTGTACCGCAGAAAAATTGGCGATCACCGGTGCGGCGAGGTCAAGCGCTATTGGACCAAACACTGTGGGCTCGCTCGACTGATCGCCATCATGTGCAACAAAACGGAAATACACCGCATCACTCCCCGGAGGCAGCGCAGCACGCGCGTCCCATACCAAAACATGCGAGACCCCTGTGGACGATGAGGTGAGGTTATGTTTGCCGTGGTTTCGTTCATCGCCCCGTACGTCAGTTAATGTATGTTGCTCTCCAGAAAACGCACCTGTCGTCGAATACTCCGCAGTGGCGAGCGCTACACAATTCGAATCCGAACCACGAACAGTAAACACGATAACGATAAGCCCTTCAGA
Organism: bacterium; assembly: GCA_023246225.1. Taxonomy (GTDB): domain Bacteria; phylum Patescibacteriota; class Patescibacteriia; order SG8-24; family SG8-24; genus JAHFIV01. The sequence continues at coordinate 11,500 of JAHFIV010000009.1, read as the reverse complement.
ATCTTGCGTCACATGGTCTATGCGCAAGTTTGGCGGAGTAATTATCTCGGCTGATGTTTCACAATGCTCTTCTTGTGTAGATGCGACAACTGTAGTTGCTGAATGATCAACATCTAGCTCGGTATGCACAAAGGCATTTCTTGTGATCAAACCCCACAGTACTATTCCGATGCCAAAAAGGCCATAAATAAATAAAGGATGTGCTGCATAACTCTGCACAGGCTCTCTTTGCGATATTTTTTTCTTTGTTCTATTTGTGACCACGCTCGAACAGATGAACAAAATAATATATAGGAATCCAATATACTATACCACGCACTTACACCTGTCGCACCCTGACCTTCTCTACCCTCACGATTCAACGAGTACGCCTACGCATAATGGTCATCAAAAAGAATACCGCGCATCCCACACTTGATCCGATCGCGGCGATGAGAAACGCGGTTTGCGGAGATGCGACGTCCCAAATGCGACCGATGCCAAATCCACCTGCGATCACGCATGCGCCGATGATGGTATGAAAAAATGCATAGGCGCTTCCCCGCAGCTCCGGAGTCACGAGGTCGGCGATGAGCGCCCGACCAGAACCTTCGGTGAGTGCAAAAAATATTCCGTAGAGTGCAAAGAGTGCGAGTGCGATCGGCACAGTCGGTGTGCGAGAAAATAAAAATTCGACACACGCGAGAACGAACCAGCCTGCGGTGATGAACGGCAACTTGCCGCGCGTGTCGCTCCACACACCGATCGGATACGCGCACGCTGCGTAAATCAAAGTAAATCCCGCAAATAAAAAAGGGATCCAGCGCTGCGGTACCCCAACATCATGCGCGCGCAAAAGAAAAAGTGAGTCGTTTACTTTGGTGAGCATCGCGATACCCGATCCGAGCGTGAACACCCAGAACAGCAACGGCAGTCGCTGCGTTTTTGTTTGCGCAGCGCGCGGTGCTGATGCGGGCTCACGCACACCGAACCAAATTAGAGTGAGTGCAGCGAGACCAGGAATCGCCGATGCGGCAAAAATTAATCGGTAGGTGCCGAGTGTGGGAGTGAGAGACAGGAGGATCGCGCCCGCGAGGAGTGGACCGAGCACCGAGCCTGCGGTGTCGACCAGTCGATGAAACCCGAACGCGCGTCCGTGCGCAGCGGCGCGCGCAGAATCCGCGACGAGCGCGTCACGTGGCGCATCTTTCATCCCCTTTCCCACACCATCGACGGTACGAAGCGCGGCGAGCGCACCAAAAGATGGTGCGAGCGCAAGAAGAGGTCGCGCAATCGAAGAAAGCGTATACCCAAAAAAGACAAATCGTTTTCGATTATGAAAACGATCCGAAAGAATGCCGGAGATGAATCGAAAAAGGCTTGTCGTTCCTTGAAGAAGTCCGTCGATGAGACCGATCCCCGCAGAGCTCACCCCGAGTAGCGTGAGATATGCAGGCAACACCGGCGTGATCAAATCCTGCCCGAACCCCGAAGCGAGAGCGACGAACCCCAGAATAACCACATTCCGCGGAATTTTTTTTGTGAGGTCTTGCATCGGATAATTTTAGCACATCGCAAGAATCATACCTGCCTCACCTACGCAAAAGCACGCACGCTCTCGGCGATACGTAAAATCTGCTCTTTTGGCACGATGAAGGTTTCGTACTGCACTCCATCAACAGGGGTCACTTTTTGTTGGAGCAACGCTTCTGAAACCGCGGGGACTGCGATGCGCAATCCAAAAAAATTGATGTACGCCGTCACACAAACGTCCTGTGACCATGCACCAACGAGCTCCCACTGACGGACGCACTCGCGCTGGCGGTCGGTTAACAGCCAGAGATGCCCCCGTACCTGCTGCTCCCGTTTTGGAACGATCCCGTACGAAACAAAATCTTCACCCCACTTCTTCGCCAAGATGCGCCGAGCCCGTAAAGGAATATTCCGCAGCGACTCGGTGCACAACTGAAAATGCATGATCTGCGCAGGCACACCGATCGCAGATCGACCGGTGATCGCACGGATCATCTCCGCGCTCCGGTTTGCCCCGAAACCGAAATAGAACTTCATATATTTTTAAGCCTCTCTACTTTTACGTTGTTTATGCTTTTCTCCAACAACGTAAATAGTAATTTTATTTGATCCTGAGTTATGTTTACCTACGCGATATGTGGTTGGTAATGTAGCCACATTTTTACGATCAATAGCGTATTGTGGAAAATAAGGCAGACGACCTATTGCGGTAAAGACCGGTTGCGGATTTTGAAAAGCGAGACGTTGTGCCAAAAATAAATTTGTATCAATTTCATGAAGAAGCTTCAAAACTTGATACAACGCAGTCATCAAAACAGCAACGATAACTGTAGACAACAAATGTCCCTCACGAAACGTGAGGGTAAGAATTCCGATCAAAATGGCAAGTGCAATAAGAATGAACCAATGCCGTGGTCCAACCACAATTTTTGATGCCGTCATCATACCTTGTTGCGTATGCAAAAGTTCCGTTTTTACACCATGGATGCTCTGCATGAGTGCTTCAGAGCATCCGGGGTCTGGCGTAATTTTGTCTACTAAAGAAATAATCGCGTCCAGTTCATTTTGTGTTGCGCCTGCAAAATATAAAAGATCATAGTCTAGCGTTGCAATCATATAACGATCAATAGATTCAGAAATCGCAGCCGCCCTTGAAGGAGCGATGATTTGTGCGAACCCGTAAAATGAAATCAGACAGGCATTAGAACTCGCAATCAAATTTTGCATCACGAAGTAATTATTCGTTGCGCTTGCAATAAATGATCCGACAAGAATAGTAAACAAAATAGAAACCACGGTCAGAATCGTGTTTACATCAAAAGCGATTGAAAAACGCGGCAAAATAAACGGCAACGTAAAAAGAAACACGCCGAGGAAAATATGTGCGATTTCTGATCGAGTAAAGATTTTCATTATTTGTAGTATATCACACCGTAATTTTTTCATAGCACAATAAGGCGAGTACTATTGACTTTTCGCGCATTTTTGCTAGGCTCGCCTGAGTGGAGGAACGAATGACGACCAAAAAAATCTTTCGACATTTCAGGGATCGCGGCACGGCACTCACACTGATCGAGGAGATCAAGGCCCGACATGGGCGCTCGTACGAAGAAGTCATCGAGTCCGCAGCGGGACAAATCAGACAGTACTTCGCATCTGCGGGGTGGGGCATCGCGAATCGATTCGACAACGTGCCCGCGGAAAAACTCGCGCTCGTTCGACCGCGATTGCTCGTAGCGCTTTCCGGCGGCATCGACTCCGCGGTGGTAACGTATCTCGCCGTGCGCGCCGTGGGAGTGCAGCGCGTGCTCCCCGTGACCATGCCGATGCGACCGACCGATGACAGCGTGCGCATGGCCGCGATGGTTCGCGACGATCTCGGATTCAACGAACCGCGCGCGCCGTACGAGATTCGTCTCGACCGATTCGTGGACGAACATCGTGAAACGATGAACGCCCTCGATCCCCAACTCACACTCGGCGACAACAACGCGACGTCGTCACGAGAGCAGTTGTTCCGCCTCGGCAACTTCATCTCGCGCGTACGCATCAACATACTCTACGACCTGCAGCGCGCGATCCGCGGTCGCGTGCTCGGCACGATGAATCGCGCGGAGTATTGCCAAGGGTACGGCGTGAAGTTCGGCGCGCCCGACGCGTACGACTTCGGCGTCCTGAGCGATTTCTACAAGATCGACATCCAAGAGATGGCGCTGCGACTCGGCGTACCGGAAACGATTCGTGACGCCGCACCGTCCACCGGATTCTTCGATGGCCAGACGCACGAAGGCGAGCTCGGTGCGACCGTCGAGGAGCAAGACATCTTCGCGTATCTGCTGTTCGAAAAGAGACTCGGCGATGCGGAGATCATCGACCGATACGGCGCAAACCCCGAGTTCATCGATCTGACGCGCGAAAGGTTCGCGATCGCGCAGCACAAACGCGCGATGATGACCGGTATCCCGCACGTGCGCGTCGCGCAAACGCCGCTCGTGTACTAACGCGCTCCAAGACTCGATTCTTTCTGAATCGAGTCTTTTTTATGAATCAAAATCCGCTACTCAAAATACTTTTTGATCTGGCACTTCTTTTTCGCCGTCATAAAGAAAATCATCTCGTGCAGCTTCCTCGTAATTCTTTCCCGGCAAACCAAAACTGACGACGAGCGTCACTCGTTCGTTGCCCCACGCTCTTTTCATGTCCTCCACCGGAAGAACTTCATGCGGAATTTCATTCGCTTTCACGAGGCCCACGATCGTATCCTTTTGGATGAGAATCCTTCGCGGACCCGCAGCGGTTTGAGAATCAATTTCCAGTTCTCCACCACGAGTGCCGTTTACATAGATCAGAAAAGTGACTTCATTTCTGTCCATGTGTCGTCCTTGCTCGCCTCCCGGAGGGACGATGTTGATGTTGACCGCAGCTTTGTCATGGAGCGGCACAAGCGGTCCTCCCCACAGTTCTTCAGCGAGCGGCTGAAATGTCTTTGCAATTTCCCACACGTCAGGAAAATGTTCTTTTATTTTATCGCCAGGAATCACGACATAATCAAGAACCTTCTCACCAACTTTGCGCTGCACTTTTGTACCGATCATATCCTGGAGAGCGACCGCTGACTCATGCAGCTCCGGACCGTACATCCGAGAAAAATCCGATGACGAACCTGTCATCTCTTGAAGATACACAAACGCTTTTTTCTCTTCGGGATCTTGATGCTCTCGATTCCACGTAATAAAACCACGCAACTCGCGAGAATAGTCGTGTGCGATTTCTATCGGAGCGCGCCAAGTTTTTTCCTCAGGTTCTTTTTTCTCAGAATCAGGAGGAAGTTGTTGCGGCCCCGGATGACGCTCTTCAAATGTTGGTCTATCAGACATGGTTTTCGGGAATACAATTTAACGATGATTACAGCCAGCGAAACAACACGGTCGTCGTTTCCCCTCTGCAAGCTCAGCACACGCTCTTTCGATCCGATGCCGCCTCGTCTCCAGTTTTTTTGGAGAAGTGATCCAACAAATCCATTCATTCCGCGCGAGTGGGGTGATCTCCTTCCATGCCGCATGAGCCGCAGGATCAGCAGCGAGCGCTACACGAAAATCCTTCGGAGATCCATGTACCGGTGGCCTGGGCATGTTCTTTTTCATGGAATGAGTATAACAAAAATCTGCTCACCCGCTGGTGCTGTCAGCACTCACGTCTGCGCTGCCCAGATTTTTACAGCCCTAATTCTCTCCTTGCTTCTTCACGGCTGCGTTCGTCTTCCCGGGTAAGTGAGCGCGCACTGGCGAAATTTTTGAGAATAGTTTCCGCATTAACCTTACGATCAGCGAATTCTTTTGCACGTAGCACAAGACCTTCTTCAAGTTTCGCCAGCTGCATTCGAATATCTCCAACATCGAGATTATAGTTTTTATCCACTGTTTTTATTTGATCTTTCATGTTTTCTTGTCCTGCAACCATTGCATCGAATGCGCCCCTAAGGTCACGAATCTCCTCCATGTTGCGAGTGTTCCTTCTAACAAGTTCTTGTATATTCTTGATCGGCGCTGTTCGAAATTCCCAAAGTGCAAAATCATAGCCCATGCTCTTTCCTATTTCAAAAACTTGATTACTCATCGCCTCCACCGCTTTCAATGCTTCTTGCGGCGTAATAGTCTCTACGGTCTCTACGGCTTTCGGCGCCTCAACTGCCGGTCCCTCCGTCGGAGTATCCGTCGGCTTTTCCGCAGCCGTACCTGTATCCACCATCAAAGCTGCGAGCTCAGCTTTGAGCCCATCTATTTTTTCGCGTGAGCCCCAATACTCAACTTGAATCGCCCCGCGATTTTCCGTTAGCAGTCGATATTCCTCTGCTTCTTCGGGCGAAAATCCTGGATCCCTTGGACCATCTTCATCCTCTGCGGCTGAATCACCGCGCATACCAACGCTGCTGAATTTATTAAACTGGTCATCAAGGTAGTCCCACCGCTTTTGTACTTCTGCAATTTTGTTCTTAAGCGCGGCAATAGCAGCATCCCTGGATCCTTCCTGTGTTTCTTGAGCTTGTTCCCTTCCTTCCCGTGTTCCTTCAACTGTTGCCTCTCCTTCCTGCTCATTGGGAAGGGGGGGCTGTTGTTCAATTCCTCTCTCTGTCATAGTTATGATTGTGAGAAATTATTCTGCTGCGCCATTCCCATCCTAAACCACTTCTTCGACGAGAAGAATAGTATATAGGGCATTTTATGTCTAAACAAGAAAAAATTCAAAACATCATTAAAGAGATGCGTGATCTGTTAAGGCAACAAGAACAGCTTCTGCAAAAAAAGAAAGCATTGCTTAAAAAATTTGAAAAATTTACGGATGCGCATTCTGCAAATCAGATACGCAAGCAGATTAGTGACATGAAATAAGTATTCACTGTAGGAACCCCGCCCCGCCTCTCGCGAGAGGCGGGGCGGGGTTAGAGACCCTTGTGATACCAGTGCAACGTCCCATAACAAAAACTCCGCTTTGATAAACGGAGTTTTTGTTGGCAGGGGCTGTAGGATGCATCACGTATATCTATTAAAAAGTGCAAAGGGTGGTGATTATTTGATGACCAATTCATCTTTTAGCACAAATACGACTCACCTCGAGAGTCGTATTTGTGTGGAGAGGCTCGCAACCCTGGTTAGAGGCCGAACGGATTCTCGTAGCAAGTCGCCAATGCCTTGGCTCGCTGAGCTTTAAACTTGTGACTTGGGACGAAGGTTTTCACTCCCATCTGTGGCCGTGACACATCGATATAGGTGAGAGTTTCTCCCGTCAGCACCTCGTCCCACGAGCATGGGCCTGGGCTGTTGTCCCCGTATGGAAAATCTACAACAATCAATTTGTTTCCGTTAAAACCAAGAAAATCATATCCAGAACCTCCAGCATTGCGGTAAATACGAACTAATGTTCCAGTTTCGATATCATAACGATATATCTTCGATGTAAATGGACCGTTAGACACTCCGTGATCATAATTCTGATCAATTCTCACGCTGATATACACATATCTTCGATGTGCGGGATCGGTAAGCGTGCTTGTTATTTCTGGCGTGCCAGTATCCTCGTCTTGAAAACTGTGCAGAGTTAATCCTGGTGGCCGCATGCTCAAGGAGACAATACCTGTGACATCAGTTGTCGCTCCCCAAATATTTTGATACGGACGATCAGAAGCGCTCACGTCTTCGAACCTGGCCGACCGAAACGCATCGGTAGCAAACAAAGCAATCAAAAAAACGAGACCACCTGTCACCACCACCGCGCTGAAAAGTTTGTAATGCATATCTTTCATAACACGTCTGTATTAATAATATCATTTTTCAAATTGCGAAGCAAAAGAAAGAGCCAAGGCTTTTTTATACCTTGGCTCTTTCTTGGCAGGGGCTGTAGGAATCGAACCTACGACAAGGGTTTTGGAGACCCTTGTGATACCATTTCACCAAGCCCCCTCATTATAATTTACTGCAGTCGTTTCAAAAGACCTCGATACGCGGAACCGAACGCTTTCAATTTTCTTTCTCTGCATATCGGGTAGAAATCACCACCACGGCAGCCATGCAAAAATAGCGTATTCTCTCCGCACTGTCCAACGCCTCATCAGTACCTAAACAAAAGCGTGCGCTTACAAGGCGCACGCTTTTGCGAAAAGAAAACGAAAGTTATTTCGTCTCCTTATGCGCGGCGTGCTTGTCGCACCACCGACAAAACTTCTTCAATTCAAGCCGCGCCTTCAACGTCTTCTTATTCTTGTGAGAATAATAGTTGATGCGGTGGCAGGCCGAACATTCAAATTTGATGAGATTGTCTTGCGACATAGTATATTTGCTTCAAAACTGCGATGAGGGGATGCTACCTGAAATGCTGAAAATTGTCTAGAGCTGAATACCTAGCCTTATTTTTTAAAAACTTTCATAGACGAGTAATCCTCTGCATTACGCACAAAAACTGACTGATTATTCCTTGTTTTTTCGAGTCGCAACGTAAGCACGTTGGCATTAATTTCGGCTACCGGGACAAAATATGCCCGCTGACCGCGAGGATCATAGGCGACAATGAAATCAATTTCTGACTCGGAGTAAGATTTAACGGACTAATTATTACTACTTCTGCAGTTGATAATCAAAGATCCATTCTTTGGCGTTACATACTTCACCTGGATCCGAAGAAATTGACCGTTCTTTTCTGCAACGAGATCATAACGACCGTAGTCACCGTAAGGAAAAAGTACATGCCAGCCATCCTGAATGAGGATGGAAGCGACGGCAAGTTCCGCAACGCTCCCTTTCGATTTCGTATGCATAGTTCATGGAGCCGACGGAGGGAATTGAACCCACGACCTTCGCTTTACAAAAGCGTTGCTCTACCCCTGAGCTACGTCGGCATGGCCGTTCTAAACGATGGATGGTGGGTAGGCTAGGATTCGAACCTAGGAAGGCGTAAGCCAGCAGATTTACAGTCTGCCCCGTTTGACCGCTTCGGTACCTACCCGTGGAACGATCCGAAAATGTGATGGAGCCGACGACCGGGATTGAACCGGTGACCTCGTCCTTACCAAGGACGTGCTCTACCAACTGAGCTACGTCGGCATGAATCATAACGATAGACGAAAAACATTTTGTTTGAAAGAACACCATGACCAGGACTGAACCGGTGACCTCGTCCTTACGGCGACGTCGGCTCGCGCAGCGAGTCGACAATGAAAGAGTCCGGCGGCGGCCGGCACCTTGCGACGTATGCCGCCTGGTCCCCGCCCGCAGGCGGGGCGGCATACCAAGGACGTGCTCTACCAACTGAGCTACGTCGGCCTAGATCCTACTTTGTCGCTGCCCGCTTTCGTGTTTTGACTTCTGCTTTTGGCAAAGCTTCAAGCCGCTCAGAAAACTCGAACAGTTTCATGTTCTCTGGATTCACCTTTTCAAGTTGCACAAAGAGCTCTTCTGCCCTAGCACGGTCGCCCACAAGTATACACGCATCAAGAAGTAGATCAAGATGGCGGGGATTTGCCGGCTCAACCGCCACTGCACGTTCATACGCCTCAATCGCACCACTCCGATCACCGAGCGCCTCGCATGCGGTGGCGAGATCCAGAAACCGCCCCGCGAGATCCGCGTGCGACGCACTCGATGCGGGACAAGCACGTGGATTTTCTTCTGCAGAAAACGATCGTGTCCCCACGCCGTGTATGCACCGATTTTCTTTTACAAGAATCTTCGTAAGATATGCAAGCGTTTCCTTGGCTTGTTCATAACGCTTTGTTTCAAGATACAACGCAGCGAGTCCGCGGTACGGTTCTGGCATGCGCGGCGAAAATGCGGCCGCTTCAATAAATTTCTGCTCGGCCTCTCCTGTCTTTGTCTCTTTCAAAAAAGCATTCGCACTTGCGATGAGCACACCAGCTCGCTCTCGTCGCTGTGCTGGCGTTGTGAAATGTTCCTTGCGCATCTGTCGCTCAAGATCGAGCACTTTGCGATACTGACGACGAAACACCTCGCGCACAACATCAAATCGCTCACCAAATTTTGCTGCAACTTTTTTTCCCCACTCCTCAGTCTTTCGCGAAAGTCGTTCCTGCATTAATTCATTTTTTCTTTTCGCATCGCGCTCCGCAGGAATCGCTTCGATATCGATAATGGTCAGATTACGAAATTTCCCGATCACAATGATCGCGATCTTTGCTACGCAGGCAAGGATGATGACCAAAAAAACGACGTAAAAAAACATACAATGCAATCAGTGAACTTCGCTCGCAATACGTGCAAGCGCGACAAATTTTTCCGCATCCAGCGATGCGCCACCGACAAGCGCACCTTGAATGACGTCCATCGCGAGAAGACCTGCGATATTTTTTTCATCGACTGATCCACCGTAGATCACCGCACACTGCTCCTCCGCAAAATGATCACCATGCAACGCACGCACTGTCTCCCGAATCGATCGATGCATCGCTGCCGCATCAACTGGCGCAACCGCATGACCGGTCCCGATCGCCCACCGCGGTTCATAGGCGATGACCACTCGCTCACTCTCTGACAGCTGCACACCAGCGAGCGCCGCACGCACTTGCTGCGTCACCACAGATTCCTGCGCCCCGCGCTCACGCTCATCAAGCGTTTCACCAACGCACACGATCGGCGTGATGCCGTCGCGCAACAACGCAAGCGTTTTTTTATTCACCATCGCATCTGTTTCGCCGAGATTCAACCGTCGCTCGGAATGACCGACGATGCAAAACGTGCAGCCGAGTTCTTTGAGCGTCGCGGGAGACACTTCGCCGGTGTACGCGCCCTTCTCTTCCCAAAACACATCCTGTGCACCGAGACCAACGTGAGTCCCCTGCACAATTTTTCCCACTGCCGCAAGCGCGATCGATGAAGGACACACCGCAACATGCACCGACTCCGCACCGTTCCACAATCGCACAACATCTTTCGCAAGCGTTACGCTTTCGGATTCAGAAAGTTGCATTTTCCAATTCCCGATGATGAACATACTCATTTATAAAGCCGCTGCATGTTTCGCAAATGCCGGTTTATCTTTTTCGCTGTACGGTCCGATCGCAACGAGCGTCATGCGACTCGGCTTCAAAATATCCTGCGCAACTCGTCGTATATCTTCACGCGTCACCGCAAAAATTCTCGCCAGTTTTTCTTCAGGTGACGCGACTTTGCGTTGCAGCAACTCTTGTTTTGCATACCACTCCGCAAGATTACTTGACTCCTCAAGATTCAACAGCATCTTTCCTTTGACATATTCCTTCGCGCGCGTGAGTTCTTCAGTTGTCACTAGCGTGGATTTCAACTTTGCGGTTTCACGCATGATAATACCGAGCGCTTTGTGCACCGGAGCTTTCGCAAGGCCTGCCTGAATCGAAAACGTCCCTACATCTTGATACGCACCCATCGAAGAACGGATGAAATATGCAAGTCCTTCTTTTTCGCGCACCGACAAAAACAACCGTGAACTCATCGTCCCGCCAAGAATGATGCTCATCAGACTGAGCGACGCGAGACGGCTGTCAGCGAGACCGTACGCAGGCCAACCGAGCGCAACCTGCACCTGCTCTGTCTCTTTGTGATGCAATCGCACGCGCACACCGCGATATCCCGCCTTTGCCACCGAAAATTTTGGGAAAGATTTCGGCTCTCGTTTTTTTGCGCCTCTTCCAAAAGACGCTTCGAGCATTTTCAACACTTCTTTTTCATCGAAACGACCGGCGACTGCAACGACCGTTCGCGCAGGCACGTAAAAAGCGTTCCGAAATGCAAGCATCGGCGCGCGATTGATCCCGTTCATCGTTGCATCGGTACCACTAATCCGCCACCCGAGCGTCGATCCGCGAAAAACTTCTTCTTCGAGAAGATCATCGACGAGCATCATCGGGTTGTCGTCGTACATGTGAATCTCCTCGTGAATCACTTTGCGCTCGGAGACGATGTCTTTCTCGCGGTACAGCGAGTGATGCACCATATCATCGAGCATG
>JAHFIV010000056.1 GCA_023246225.1 bacterium | reverse complement strand
GACGCCGACGCTCCGTTTCGCGGGTTACCACGACAGCACCAAAAGGAGACCGATGCCCCGCATCCGAGACCCGACCAACTTCGCGTGAGCCATCGGCCAAGATCAGAGGAAGGGGTCCCTAAGACAGGACCACCGCGCCTCGATCGAGGGCCACAACGACTTCAAGAGGCGCCCCGGCTTGTCACGCCGGGCGCCTCGCTTTTTTATTCGACGCACATTTCCTTTGTGTGCGTCGTCCCGGACGGACGTCGCCTGGCGACGGCCGATCCGGGATCCATCATTCTGCCGCTTTCACGAGAGCCTCCCAAGTTTTCTCCGCAGTTGCCCGCCATGTAAACGCGTTCGCGCGTGCTCGACCACAGCTGATCAGCCATTCACGAAGTCCGTGATCTGCAATGAGACGACGCATTGCGCCAGCGATCGCTTGCGGCGCTGCGGGATCAACATACAACGCGCCATTCCCCGCGACTTCTGGCAAGGAGGTCGCGTGCGAAGTGATTACCGGCGTACCAGAAGCGAACGCTTCAAGCACAGGCAATCCGAATCCCTCGTAAAAAGAAGGAAACACGAACGCTGTCGCTCCTGCGTACAGAGCGGGAATATCTTCCTGTGCAACGTATCCGAGTTCACGAACAGACGCACCAACCTCTGACCCCGCGATTTCTTGCATCGCTTCATCGTATCCCCTGCCCCGTTTTCCGATCAACACGAGACGATACGAATCGTTTGCGTCGTGCTGTTCTTTAAAAATTCTAAACGCACGCAGCAATCCTGCAAGATTCTTTTTTTTCTCCAAACGTCCCACAAATAAAAAATACGGATCGATTATTTCATGACGACGCGTAACCGTTACGATCGTTTCTTTCGAAACGTGTCCAAACGTCGACGTATCGAATCCGAGCGGAGTTGTCGTCATACGCATTGGATCTGCACCAAAAAATTTGACGATCTCACTTTTTGAAAATTCCGAAACAGTAAGAATGTGTGCACGCCACGTCGCATACCACGTCATGAGCATAAGATACAACATTCCAAAAAATCCGTACGCTTCTCGCCTCGCCATGAACGCAACATCATGCACCGTGACGATCGCGTGTTTCGGAAGAAGTAATGGGAGGACGTGCACCGGGGAAAATAAAATATCTGGTGGATGAATGAGCATTTCAAAACTGAGTCGCATTTGCGTCCAAAGAAACTTTGGCGGCCACGCGAGAACGCGCGATTCCCAATGCGCAGGAAACTTTTCTAATCCATAAGTAAGCGGTTCACGAGAATACAATACCACCTGATACGAATCTGGAATGAGCTGCTTGAGCTCTTGAATCAGATAAAAAGCGTACCACTCCACACCGGTGCGTTTTGCAACGTTTGCGCGTGAAGCGTCGATGCCTATCACTATTTTTCGCTGCGTTGACATAGAAGTAAAAACAGTGTAGCATGCACGGTTGAGCTGACAACGTTCCTTAAGGGACCTCTGCAAAAGTCTCTTCCGGCTGAAAACGGTTATTTTTCCCGCATGGTGTGATGCCACGTCCTCAGCGATACTCCATATCGCTTGTGGCGTGTCCTCCAACCATGCGGAAAAAATCTCTCGTTTTCAGCTTCGGAACATACTTTTGCAGAGGTCCCTTACAACGAAAGGCACAAAATGTTCGACGAAACTTCCTGGCAGAAATTCTGCGATCAAATAGCTGGTGGATTCCTCGGCCTCGCGATCGGTGACGCACTCGGTGTCCCCGTAGAAACGATGAGTCACGAGGAGATCCTCGCAGCGACAAACGGCGCAGGAATCACCGACTACATCGCTCCACTGCAGACGCGCATCAACGACACAGCGCGTCAGCTCCCCGGCTCGACCTCGGATGACACGCAGCTCGCGCGCGCGACCGGTCGCTCTCTCGTGCGCTGCAAGAAATTCGACATCATCGACCAGGGCCTCACTTTGGCCGAAGAGTTCGAGCGCGGAATATATGGAATGGGTCGCACGACCAGAGATGCAGCGACCGCAATCAAACTGTGGCGCGATTCGAGTCACAAAGAAGGGCGACACCCCGCCATCCGCGTTGCAAAACCAGAGAAGGACGGTGAGTCCGCAGGGAGCGGACCCGCGATGAAAATTTTTCCGCTCGCGGCGTACGACCTGATCGGTCAAAGTGCGTTCGACGCAGAGATAATTTTCTGTAACAACGCCATGACGCTCGGAAGGATGACGCACGGCGACATCCGCGCAAGCATCGCTTCGGTCGCGCTCGGCAATGCCATCGCCCTCTTCGCAGATGCACCCACGCTACTCGTAAACGCTGCGCGCGTACACATAGCCGAAACTCTCATGGAAAGAGTGCGTCGTGCGGAATACGCTTTCCAATACAGTAACCCGCGAACTCCCCCGTTCTCGGAATATCTTGCTCACGCATTCACGCTACTCGACGATCCGGTGGCGCTGCGAACCGAAGTGAACGCAAGTTTCCGGGCAGTGCACAGCGTCTCATTCGCGATCGCAACGGCGTTCCGTCACCCCGACAACTTTCGTGCCGGTGTACTCGAAGCGGTGAACGCGGGGAAGGATACGGACACGACAGGGAGCATGGTCGGCGCGATACTCGGCGCACGGTATGGCTTCATGGGTATTCCCACCGAATTGATCCGCGGGTGCCGCGACACGATCGCCGTGCTCAGCGATGCGACTGCACTGTGCGAGATGATCAAGGGCGTGAGATACGCGACATAACGAAACCGGTCCGATGTACATCGGACCGGTCTTTTATTTATCGTGGTGCATTCAGATTCCAAAATCCGCGTTGGAGTCTCGCTGCATCGAGGCCGCCAACGATCAACATCTCTGCGTACTTGTAGTTTGGAAAATCGATCACTTGAAATGCGAGTCCGTCACGCACGAGTTCATAGTTCACGTTTGTCTCTCCTGCGTGCACGAACCGCCACGTCCGTCCGTCTGCATCTTTATCTTTTCCGTCCTTCTCGAGCACCACGGTTTTTCCTGCGGTGATCGCATCTAATCGTAACTTCGCCGCGTCTTGGAGCGCCGGATTCGCTGGCACGTTCACGCTGATCAGCACGACTTTTGTGCCGTCTATCAGCTCAAGCGTATCGCCCGCGATCGCATGCTTTACCTGCACGACCGAAAACACCGTTGGTGTCGCCCCTTCTGACGGAATCGCATCCAGCACTTTCGATGACACCGGTATTCCCGTACGCATGATCTGCCAGGCGTCATCGGGAGTCGCGAGTCGGTGACGAAGACCGCTCACTGTATCGACGTACCATGCAGCACCGATCACATCGTCCGGCGCGAGCACTGCACCAGAAACTTTTTTTGCATATGCAGCGTCAGTTTTTTCGCCATCGCGTTCTGCAAGTCGAGCGATGTTCACAAATCCGACATACACCGCACGATCCTTCAATCGACTGAGTGCGTCTGCAGGACGTCCGAGTTCTACTTTCATCCGTGATTGCGGGTTCACGTACCACGCTTCACCGTGCCGACCGGTGTCGATCAAAATTTTTCCGAGCAGTGCATCAGGTGCAGTAGCGGCGTGTGTGATGAGCGGCAATGCACAAGCAAGTACCACAGTGGCCATTCCAATACAGACGGATCTTCGCATATATTTCTCTAAAAATAAGAATGTCTTTTAATTTTTAACATCCCCTCGCTTCACGGTCAACAACATTGACAAACAGGCAATTTTATGCTATAGTTCTCCAACTTCAGGACCACAACAAAGGAGGCAACCTTGAAGACACGACACGCAGTAAAAACACTGTTCGTCTCGCTCGCGCTTCTCGCGACGCTCTGCGTCTCGAACGTCGCGCGCGCGACCTGCTCCACCGGCTCGTTCTACAACCTGTACCCGGATGGTGTGAACACCTACCCGGTTTCGACAGTGAGCGCAGCTGGCGGCTGGCCGGCTGGCCGCTACATCGAGGACTTCTCGTGGGCCGCAGACAACACGATCATCGCGACAGGGAGCGGCGACGAGCTCAGCTGGCTCGACGTCACATCGGGAACGCTGTGGGCGAAGTACTACGGCCCCGGCAATCCGTACACGATAGCAGGGTGGGTCTCAACCGCAAGCTACCCCGCGCCCGGCTTCCGAAGCGTGTTCCGCATCTCAAGCAGTGGCAGGCTCGTCCGCGTCGCCTCGCAGGCGGTCTCTGCGCAGGTCTACGTGACCGCGTTTCACGCGCAAGAGCCTGGCAAGAACTTCCGCGGCGCGCACCTGTTTCTCAGGTACCGCTCGGAAGACGACTACTACACCGCGTCGCTCTGGACGAACGGCGACGTGGTGGTGAAGCGCCAGCTCCCCACCGCGCCGTGCAACTACGTGCAGATCGGCCGTGTGCGTCTCAAGGACCAGAACGGCGGACGGCTCGCCGGCGCAGTGAACCGGCTCGCGAACGACCCGGGATCGAACATCACCAAGAACCTGTGGTACCCGATCACGGCGATCATCACCGGAAACCAGATCCAGGTGTACGTCGGCAACATCGCACAGTTCGATGCACCGCTCGTGGACAACACCAGCCCAGCGCTCACCGACGGTCTCGCCGGCTTCCGCGCCGACTGGATCACCGCATCCATCGACAACCTCTCGCTCGACGACGGGCCGTAACAGCCACGCGTCGAAAAACCCGCCCCGAAAGCTTTCGGGGCGGGTCTTTCTTTAAAAACAGCCTGTGCGCCCTCCAATGATTGACTTCGCGACGGTATTTTGCTACGGTATTTCCACTTCACGGACCACAACAAAGGAGGTTCTCCATGAAGACATTCGCTCTCTACGCAATCACTCGGCAACTCTACACCCATCATCTCTGCACGCTCGTCGCACCGAACATCAACGACGCCGCCGCGTACCTCGGCGGAACACTGAAGGACGTGACGACGACCAAGGGTGTCGCACGCGGATGCGCCGCGGACCAGATGTTCCCCGGTCTGCAGATCTACGGAGGCTTCATCGTCGGTGAGGAGACGGCGAAGAAGATCGTGCAGATCCAGCATCCCGACGCGCCGGAGGATGTGCTCACGATGGAGCACGAGGTCCTCTGGTACGCACTCCTCGGCAACACATTCCTCAGCTGCCACCTCGGCAGCGTGCCGTCGGTCACGATCGAAGGATCGCGGGGGAAGCGGCCATGAAAACGTTCATCCTCAAAGGTCTCATCGAGCACACCGCTGTCGTGAAAGACGTCGTCGTGGTGCGTGCGGAAACCCTGAAAGACGCCGCACGAAAACTGCACGGCGAGTTCATCCCAATCAGCGGCGCTGCTTTTCTTTCTCCGAGCGACGCGTTCATCTTCTGGGACAACTTTCAGCCGAGCAGCGACACCGCAAGTATCGTCGCAAGCGCGCGTCGCGACGAATACCGCGACCCCATGAGCGGCGGTCACGTCGCACATCCCGAATGGACCCGTGAACGAGTAACGGAAGAGCTCAGCGGGTACTGCTGCTTCGCTCTCACCGAGCTCGCCTGCGTCAACTGACGCGCAAAACGCACGCGGCCCCCACTCTTCTGAGTAGGGGCCGCCTTTTTATTCGACGCGCATTTCATTCGTGCGCGTCGTCCCGGGCACGACAGCTGAAGGCTGGCGTGACCCGGGATCCATTCGTTCAATTTATCTCGTCATCAAAATCGACCGCTTGTACGACGCAAGATTTTCGAGTGCGATACCGGTCCCCTTCACCACGCACTGCTGTGGATCTTCTGCAACGAACGCTGGCACACCGGTCGCTTGCGAAAATAATTCTGCGAGATTACGAAGCTGCGACGAGCCTCCAGAAAGAATCATTCCTTTTTCCATCACATCTGCAGAAAGTTCTGGCGGCGTTTTATTCAACACTTCTTTAAGCGCCGCGATCATACCGGATAATTCGTGTTGAATCGCTTCAGTCACGTCGTCAGATGTCACGGTGATGATCCGCGGAAGGCCGGTGACCATGTCACGTCCCTTCACCTCCATCATCAGCTTGTCTTTCAAATACATCGCTGAACCGACGTTGATTTTTACATCTTCAGCCGTGCGTTCACCGATCGCCATGCCATACTTTCTTCGGATGAACTCGGCGATCGCTGCATCAAATTTGTTGCCGCCGATGCGCACAGAATCCGACGCGACCATCCCACCGAGCGAAATAACCGCAGCCTCCATCGTTCCGCCACCGATGTCGATGATCATGTGGCCGGACGCGCTGCCGATCGGAATATCTGCACCGATCGCCGCAACGATCGGCTCTTTAATGATGTACGCCGCTCGCGCACCGGCACGAATCGTCGCGTCGTTCACTGCGCGTCGCTCGGTTGAAGTGATACCGCCCGGCACCGCGACCATCACTTCTGGACGGAACAATCGCGCACCACCGAGCGCTTTGTTAATAAAGTAGCGCAACATCGCCTCTGTCATTTTATAATTTGCGATCACGCCGTCCTTGAGTGGTCGGTGTGCAACGATCGTGTCGGGAGTGCGACCGAGCATGTCTTTCGCTTCTTTTCCCACCGCGAGAATTTTTTTGTCGATCGTGGAAACGGCAACAACAGAGGGCTCATGAATGATCACTCCCCGCTTTGGAACGTAGACAAGCACCGTGGTGGTGCCAAGATCGATGCCGATTTTTGGAATAAACATGCAAATTTTTTCTAGAATCTGAGAGCAAATGCGCGGTCGATCCGCAGATCGGTTCCGAACGTATACCGCGT
>JAHFIV010000008.1 GCA_023246225.1 bacterium | reverse complement strand
CCGTGGAAAATCTGAGACCGTTCTGAACGTAAACTTCAGTTCGTTCGTAGGCGGCACCGTGCAATCGGTGCGCGTATTCACAAAACCACTCAACGCACAGTCCTCCTACTGGGTGTGCGGCGATGTAAAATAGTCACTCAAATAAAAAGCCCGCACGTGAAGTGCGGGCCGCGAAAGATCGACTTAGAGTTTGTGCAAACTCTTACCAGTCGATCTTTTTTGGATAGCACGAACGAAAATAAAGAAGCAGCTGCGTGATGCGGTCTGATGCAAGTGGACCGAGACCGTGACCCTTGCGCATGCTCGATGTGCCGTAGGGCTTGCTCGTCACCATGACCGAACTCACCGGCCCACCGATCGGGCGAACGTAATGCCACGCCTCGGGGTTCACCATTTCGTAGCGATCCCCCGCGCGAAGAATCTTCGCTTTCCCCATCTTTGGTGGCGGACCGTCCGGCGGACCGTGACCGTACGCGGTCTCGTATTCCCCCGACAGAATCCGCATCGCCGACGACCACGGATGCGGGTGAAACAACGACTCGCCTGGTTTGCACGGATGGATGATATGGAGCATCAGACGACCTTCGCCGTACGGCATCCACAGTCGCTCGACGTTCGGCTTCTCGTCATCAACGAACAGACTGCGCCAGTCATCCGCGACCATGAGAAGCGATGGAAGCTCGTGCTCTGCCTGCTCGAGGATCGGCAACATACTGCCACCGACGACCTTGCCCCAACTGAAACGGTCGCGGGGATGCACGCGCGTCTCGATGAAACGCCGGCAATTCGGCAGCATCAATTCGGGATCGAGTTCCGTACGCGCCGGAGTGCCCTCAGAAAGAAGCGCGTACAACTTTTCATCATCGAGCCAACAACGATCGTCGCCGCGCTGATCGCGATGCGAACGGATGCCTTCGCGCAGTCGACGGACCTCTGCGACGAGCGTCGCGATGTCCATCGAAGCAAGAGTGTCTTCGCGGTCACTCATAAACACACCTCCAGCACCACAATTACGCCACACCACAAAAAAGTCAACCTGTCCCTTTGGTGCCTGGCACAAAAGGGACAGGTTGATGCACATTGGCTGTCCATAAATATCTCCGGCGCCTATCCCAAATCAAAGGGTGGCACTTTTATGCACTTTGGTGCCTGGCACCAAATGCCCTTTTTGTGCCAGGCACCATCTCAGGAACCGTCTTTATCCGCTTCGTGTTGACAAAGAGCTGCGGTGTGGCAGAGTTGGGCGACAGGTCTTTTCCCAAAGGATCAAGGAGAACATCATGACAGAAACGTTCATGTGGCTGCTTTCGGACAAGCTGTCACTCGTAACGCTGATGCTTGCATGCATCTTACTGCTCTTGTGCCTCGTGCTCATCACAAGATTTGACCCTATCGCGTTTCGCAAAATCACCGTGTCCCCGCGAGCAAGAGCTTTCAGCTTCGCTGTGACCGCGTTCGCCATCGGCGCTGTGGCGATCGTGCTCCTCGTCGCCCATCTCGCTGTGCACGATGCACGCACTCCCACTGTCGAAAAACAGCGAATAGAAAACGTCATACCGCAACCAAATGCACAAACAGCGTTCGAGTGGTGCACGGAGAAATCGAACGCATCGTGCTTGCCGAAGACGTGCAACGAGCATCACCTGACAATCGTGATCGTCGGGGCCGAATGGTGCGGTCCTTGCCAGAAATTCGAAAAACATACGCTCACTGATCCCGCAGTGAAAGCGCGACTCGAAAGCGGCAACTACGGCGGCGTAAAAGTCGATCTCGACACCAACCGCGCGTTCGCGAACAAGTACCGGGTGCAGGCAGTACCGACGATCATCTTCCTCACGCAGGACTGTGAGGAACTCGGGCGATCGGTCGGCGGAAAAAATGCAGACGATTTTCTGCAGCTCCTCGACACCGTCGACGAAAAAGCAAAAAAGAAGTAACGACCCGTCCCGCAGCATTGCGGGACGATTTTTTTAAAAAAAATGACGCCCTCCAAAGAGCGTCATGTCACTGCAATTATCTCCTCGGCACAAAACTCGTTTCAAGGAAACGCCGATACTCGTCGCACACTGCGTTGACGTGCGGCACGAGTGCCTCTGGCGAAAGCACACTCCCCGCTTTGCGCGGAGGACCACCGGAGTTATCGCCGCCGCCCCAACGATCATCCGCCTTTTGCGGAATTCCCTCCACCTCGTTCAGTCGAAGAAAAATCTTTTGAAGGGGAAACGAAATGATCTGTGAAGAACGACGACCGATGCCGTACCAAAATCGTCCATCTTTCTCTGCGCGGACGCTGACGTAGGCTTTGATCCCCGCCTGCGCCATACCGATCAGTGCATGCGAACCGATCTCTTTGACGAGCGACCAATCGCGATATTTCCCGAGTACTTCATACCGCGTGTCTGGCGTGATCTCTTTGCCGCGACCGTACAGTGTTTCACGAATCCGCCGATGCGTTGTGTCGATGAGCGCGCGCATAGTGCTCGCATCCATCGCACGAAACTCGGGTGTACACCGCACATCGGTAAACGGTTCGTTGATCCAGTTCAACATCTTGAGCAGATGCCAACGCTTCTTGATCGGATAGAACCCTGACGACATGTCGAGAATATCCTCGAGCTGAATCAAAAGTTTGAGACGTTGTCGATCCACTGACTTCGGATGCATGAGTACGTACGTCGCAAGTGTCACGTCCTGATCACAGTCGTTCACATACACATCGGCGCGATGCCGACCGCCGTACGAAAACGTATCCCACAATCCCATCTTCACGCGATGCAGCGCCTGCGCACATGACGATCGGGTTGCGATGCGATCGCAGTCCTCGTGATGGTTGATGTTCAACACGCGGCCGTCAGCGGTGGCGCGAGGCCTACCACTGCAATATCCATCGACCGCAATGCTATACGAGGGATAACGAGAAAACTGCTTCCACTGCACGGTTTTCCGTGGCTCCACAATCAGACGTATTCCCATGACGAACGCCACCTTTGTTGAGGTTCTCAAGTCCAAGGAACGACTCATCACGGTACGCCGTCCTTTATATTCGTCAAGAGCATTTAAAAAAACGCACCAACATTGTTGGTGCGCATTCAATCACGGAAGACGGTACACGCGCTGCGCGTTTCGAAACAGCAGATTTTCCATCGCCTTGTCATTGAAACGCAGACCAGCGATCGCTGCACAGTAACTGTCCTGATTGGAGATCGGCCAGTCGGTGCCAAAGAGCAACTTTTCGTCTGACTCGACGTAGTCGAAAAACTCGTGGACGATACTTGTGAACCGTCGCTCGGACTTCGTGGAAAAATCTCCACACACGAATCCCGAGCAATCCGCGTAGACGTTTTTCTTGTTGTAGCACACCTCGGTCGCATCGAGCGTCCAGGGGTTGCCGATGTGCGCCATCACGATGCGAAGATTCGGACGCTGCGCCGCGAGCACATCCACTTCGAGCGGATGCGCGTACTTCAGAATCGCGCCGCCGATCTCCACGTGGCAGTCGCCGGTGTGAAAAATCGCGGGACGATCATGATGCTCGAGCAGTTCGTAGTAGGGACCGAGCAAGCTGTCGTTGTGCGGATAGAAATGCTGGTAGCCGAGATAGAACTTCAGCGCGACGATGCTACCGTCGCCGAGCCAACGATCGAGCTGATCGAGCAACACTTTGCCAGGATAGCGCACAGCGAGCGGCGACACCGATCCGACCACATGCAACTTTCCCTTGTGCGGCTGGAGGACGCGGAGCAATCGCTCAGTCGAACATTCTCTGTTCGGTGAAGCGAGCACGAGCGCCTGACCGACACCGCTCTCGCGCATCGATGTGAGCAACGCGTCGAGATCGACCACGTCCTCACCCTTGAACCTGAGGTGCGTGTGCGCATCGATGATCATGGTGTACCTCCGTGCTGGACGCTAGCGTATCTTTGCACGTTTGTCAATGCAAGCGGCATCACCTTGACGAAACTTTGCTGCTATGGAGAAGTAGAGAGCGTCACGGAAACGTGACCTGCGCGGTGCAGCACACCGCATTCCCAAAAGGAGAACACTGCATGAACCTCTCGAAACGTTGCGCCTGCGCGACCGCGATCGTCACCGCGCTCGCTTTCGGTACCGGATGTGCGGACAAGAAGACCATCAACGGCACGACGTACGGCTCGTACGGCCTGCTCAACCAGGACAACAAGAAGGACCCGAACGTCGAGTACGAGGTCGTCTGGGGCAACGTGTTCTGGGGAGCGATCTTCTGCGAGACGTTCATCGCCCCGATCTACTTCTTCGGCTTCTCGTTGTTCGAGCCGGTCGGCCCGAAGAACAAGTCCGCGAACCCCTCCTGACCAAGGCACGCGTTCACGCTCTGTCGTGAACGCATTTTTTATTCCTCAAAAAAAGAAAAACGCCCGCGTGCAGCAGGGCGCCTATGAAAATTACGACAAGAATGACGTCTTCCTGCCGTGCGTACGAAATGGAATCGGCTGCGCTCCCGTTGCGACGAACGCAAGATCTTTACGCAGCGAAACGATTGCGTCGACCTTCGCAGCGGAGCGCATCTCGTGATCTGCGAGCACGCGCTCCATCTTTTCGAGAAGCGACTTGTCTCCCTCGGCATCGAGCGCGGCGATGACGTCGAGCAGCGAGTCGCCGTTCTCGAGCATGAGACCGAAAAATCCTCCGCCATCTGACTTGCTCGCGTAACGCTCCATGTGTCCGCAGCGGCGACACACCACACCGAACCAGTCGATGCGGCACCACTCGCGGCCACCAACGCTCGTGGTTTCACCAAACGCATGCTTGCCGCGCTGATTGCACTCGCGGCAGTGGTACACGCTTTCGGGTCCGTAGCATACGGCGTACCCAAACACCGCTGGTCGCTGAAGCGAGCACCATTCTCTCTCAGCGCACACCGTGAAGCCGTACTCTCGCAGTCGCGTGAAAAGCGACGGGACGTTCACGCGAGGAGGCGAGGGATCATCGACGGGAGCGCCACGTGCTCTGAGCGCACGAATGACGCGTACCATCCCCATGAAAGACAGGACGAGTGCGACGCTGAGCAGCAAGAACATGGTGAGGGACAACAGCGGATCTGACTCCATGGCGATCTCCTTTCGAAAGGAACGATGTTCGAGAATACCCCGCGCAAGCAAAAAAGTCAATCAAGAACCTAGGCTCTTAGGAACCTCTGAGAAACTCTATTCCGAAGTGGTCCCACCGGAATAGAGTTTCTCAGAGGTTCCCTTACTTGTTTCGCGTGGTCGTGAACGCTATACTCTCCTTATATATGCCGATCACCGTCTCCCTTCACGCAGCCACAAATAAAGATGATGAACTGCTGCTTTTTCCCAAAGCAGGAGGTGAGTTTTCGCGAGAAGGCGGAGAGGAGTCGTGGCTCACCGCAGAAGAGGGCCGACTTGCGGTTGATGTGTACGAAACAGACCATGAATTGATTTTGAAATCCGCGATCGCTGGCGTGCGCACCGAACATCTCGAGGTGTTCGTCCATAACGACATGCTCACTGTGCGCGGTCGTCGCACCGAGGAAACGGAACATGGCGCAAAACCGCTCGTGCGCGAGTGTCATTGGGGGTCGTTCTCACGGTCGGTCATTCTTCCGACCGAAGTTGATGTGGACCACATCTCCGCCGCACTCAAAGACGGCGTACTGACCGTACGGTTGCCAAAAATCGAACGGTCGAGGAAGATCAGCGTGAAAGATCTGTAGAGTTCTCACCATGCCAGAAAGGAATGGGGCTGATTCGAAAGAATCGAGTCGCCAAAAAAAGAAACACGTTCGCGCATTGCGCACAGTTCTCCGCATAATCACCGGCGCAGTTTTTGTTATACTCGCCGCTCTTGCGGGAACGTACTCCTACGCTGCGTCAACTCTCGGTGATCGTATCGCGCGAGGAGTACGCATCGGCACACTCGAACTCGGCGGACGCACGCGCGACGAAGCAACGCGTGCACTTCGCGACCGCGTTGCAAACATGCGCCTCACTTTCGTCACACCGATCGGCACAACCACACTCACGCCTGCAGAAAAAGAAAAAACACCTTTCGGTTTTTTTAATCTCGAAAATGACGTCGCTCATGCGTACGCAATCGGCCGAGAACAAAATCCCCTTCTTTCGGCCGTACATCTTCTGCAAGGCACGTTTATTGGGACAAATATTTCGCTCGATGTTTCTGTCGATAAAGAAGCGTTACGCAAAGAACTTGAGTTGCGTTTTGGTAGCAAGGCGCATCCTGCCGAAAATGCACAGCTATTCGTACGCATCGATCCCGCAACAAAGCGAGCATCAACAACGATCGCTCCCGAAAAAATTGGATTGGAGATCGATTATGATACCGCAGCGCACGACGCCGAAATGCACCTCCAGACGCTCACCGACACACCGATTACCATGGCAGTAAAAAAAGATGAACCGAAAATACTCGCAGCAGATGCACAACTGTTCGCTGCGCAGGTCGCCGCTCCTCTAGAAAAGGCACCGCTCACTCTCACCGTAAAAAACCAAACGTGGTCGGTGTCAAAAGAAACAGTGGCAGATTGGCTCGCTGTACTACCACCGTCTGCGGAAAAAAACGTACGGCTCGGCCTTGATCCCGAAAAAGTAAAAAATTATCTCACTGCGCGCGGTGCCGCATTTTCTTCTGAACCAAAAGATGCAAAATTCGAAGAAAAAGATGGACACGTAACCGTATTTGAGCCGGGCACCCCCGGAGAAACTCTCGACCTCGATGCAGCGTACGCGCTCCTTGAAAAAAATTTGTTCGCAAATAACGATACCAGTGCACCTTCTCCATCGATCGCACTCTCCACCATCGAAGTACCGCCAACAATTACCACCGCATCAGTGAATCCTTATGGTATTAAAGAAATTATAGGGGTCGGTGCAACAAATTTTCGTGGCAGTCCGAAGAATCGCATTCACAACATCAGTGTCGGTGCAGCTTCAGTCGACAACGCACTGATCGCGCCAGGGGAAGAATTTTCACTACTTAAAAAACTCGGAAAAATTGATGAAACGACCGGCTACTTGCAAGAACTCGTCATCAAAGAAAATCATACGACGCCAGAGTATGGTGGCGGATTATGCCAGATCGGTTCAACGACGTTTCGCGCGGCACTCGCTTCCGGTCTTCCGATCACCATGCGACAAAATCATTCGTATCGCGTCCCCTATTATGAACGCGATGGTGAGGGCAACGACATCGGTCCCGGAAAAGATGCAACGATTTATGACCCTGCGCCAGATTTTCGATTTATGAACGACACTGGCCATTACATGATTATTAAAACAGCGATGCAAAAAAATACATTGACGTTCACCTTTTGGGGCGTACAAGATGGACGCATTGCAACGCAAACAAAAGCGAAAATATCGAACATTGTTCCGCCGCCGGAGAAAAAAATTGTACCAACGACCGATCTCAAACCCGGTGAAGAAAAATGCACAGAGCATGCGCACTTGGGCAGCGACGCGGTGTTCACTTATACAGTGACGATGCCTGACGGAAAGGTGAAAACGAAAGATTTCAAAAGCCACTACAAACCGTGGCAGGAAGTGTGTCTCGAGGGTGTCGATCCGTCGCAGATGCCGCCGGTGATTCCTGATGGCGCTACGCCAGGCGTTGGGTCTGCTGATGCTGCTGGCGCAACAGGAGCGACGAACTAAACACAACAAAAAAACGGCCTTGCGGCCGTCTTTTTGTTTGGAAAGAACACCGCAAGGAGTCGCGCTCAAGAAGATTACTCATAGGAGAGTTCGAGCCGAGGCCCAAGACATCCTATGAGTAACCCCCATGCTTGTCGTGAGCGCGAATCCTTGGGGTGATCAGGATTCGTCAAATGAAATGTCATCTATACCAGACAACGTCGGACCTTACCATGTTCCCAAAAGTGTGTCAAGTCCCTGTAGAATACGAAATGCCCATAGATCTTGACAACCTAACCAATATATGGCAGAATGGATTGTTCTTGGGATTTTTCTGCCCAAGGCATGCAGGGCGCCCATGTGTCCTACGGCGCTCATTGAACCGAGAGACAAGGAGAAGGCAATGGAACCCAAGAGGTCGACGAGTTGTCGGATGCTAGTGGAGACAAACTCCGACGTGGTGATCCTCGGATACCCGAGCACCGGAGACATCAAGATCCAGTTCAAGGACGGCTTCGTTTGGCCGAACGTGTTCAGACGCGCCGTCGACAACGCCAGCGACGGAAAAAGGTTCACGGGTGGCCCCGTCGAAATCGTCACCAGAGTGCACGTCCCGTTCCTGTACATGGACGTGACCATCAGCGTGCCTGGCCGACCCAAGGTGCAGATCACGCTCGAGCCCGACACCATCGACGAGATCACCGAGCGCATCGGCCACATGCAACGACTCCTCCGCTGCTCCTACGGCTTCATGGAGGAGGTGGACGAGAACGACGAAGGATACCACAGAGAGGCGTGCGTAAACGTCACTTGCGCCTGACGATCAAGACGACTCCCGAGCCCGGACGACCATGTGTCGCCCGGGCGTTTTTATTCTTGACGCGTAGCACATCGATTGCTACGGTTCGCCCACGAAAGGAAGAAACGATGAAAATTTTCGAGTTTCGTAGGCACTCGATCAAAGACGGTCCGACGTCAGCGATGATCGGACCGAAGGGGTACGCACTCGCGCGTGCGGTCGGCGAGCAGCAGCTGCGCGGACGCGGGTTCACCCACTTCTTTGCGAGCACGTATTTTCGCACACATCAGACGCTCTCTGCTTTCACAGAAGGTGCCGGAGATTTCCGCTTGAAGTTCATACCGGAGCACGCGCCGATCTACGTGAACAGCGTCGAGATTCAAAACATGCTCGATGTTTGCGCGAAAGCAGAAAAACGCGGCGAAGACATGATGCAGACCGCGCTCGCACATGATCCAGATCTCGTGCAACGCACCAGTATGAACATGGTGAATCAGTTCCTTCTCTGGTCGGGGAATTTTCCCGATCCGATGAACGCACTCATCGTCGGCCACAGTCCAAGCCTGGAGTTTCTTGTGTACGGTTTCAAGGAGATGGCGATACCCGGTCTCAAGGAGTGCCGGGGATTCCGCATCGAGATGGATCAGGCCAGAAGGTCGCTCGAGGTCGATATCTACGCGCACGATCTGGATCCTTCAGCGATCCGCGCGATGCTCTTCCCCTAAAACTCTCTTCTTGTCATTCCGCCGCCCTTCTTTGTCATTCCGGGCCGTGACCCGGAATCTAGAAAAACAAAAAAGCCAAACGTATATCACGTTTGGCTTTTTTTACGTTCTGGATTCCGGGTCACGGCCCGGAATGACAGAAATGTATTGCGGGTCATTTTATAACCTTATCGATAAGGCCGTACTTCAAAGCCTCGTCAGCGCTCATGAAATAATCACGGTCGGCGTCTTTCTCTACTTTTTCCAATTTCTGTCCGGTGTTATCAGAGAGCAATTTGTTCAGCATGTCTTTCATTTTCAAAATGCGCTCGGCGCGAATTTTGATGTCTGACGCCTGACCTTCTGCACCGCCCATCACCTGGTGAATCATCACTTCGGCGTTCGGAAGCGCAAACCGTTTTCCTTTCTTTCCTGCAGAGAGCAGCACCGCACCCATCGACGCCGCCATGCCGATGCACACCGTTGCAACGTCTGGCTTGATGTAATTCATCGTGTCGAGAATGGCGAGACCGGCGGTCACCGAACCGCCTGGACTGTTGATATAAATTTTAATGTCTTTGGTTTTATCTTGGCTTTCGAGAAACAACAACTGCGCAACGATAATGTTCGCCACATGTTCATCGATCCCGTCGCCAAGAAAAATAATGCGATCCTTGAGCAAACGAGAATAGATGTCGTACGCACGCTCGCCGTAGGAAGTTTTCTCGATCACGGTGGGGATGAGATACTGCGACTTTGGTGCGAAAGGATTTGGCATAAAATTCAGATAAGTTTCTGAACAAAGTATATCGATTTCACGGCGCAGTGTAAACGATTGACAAAAAGGATCTGCTCCGCTAGCGTCAACTCACTGCGACCATAAAGGTCCAGAACGGAGGCTCTCATGCGAAGATTCTGGTTGTTCCTTCCGCTCGGTGTGTTCTCGGCTCTCATGTTCGCCTGTGGCGGCTGCGGATCGAGCAGCAGTGGCGGTGGAGATTCCGTCACGGCCATCCAAATCAATACGGTCAACGCTACCGGCGTGGCCATCCCCAGCACACCAACCATCCTGCCTCGGGGCGAATCGGTCACGTTCTCGCTAACCCAACGCCTGAGCTCTGGCGGCACATCCATCGTGTACAGCAACACCGTGCGGTGGGAAACCAGCGACCCGTCGTTCGTCATCACACCCTCGGGTGATTACATCACCGTCACTCCCACGAAGGACTGGTTCGACGCAGCAAACACCGAACCGACCGCCACCATCACCGCGCACTACGAGAATCTCACCACAACGACGCGGGTCCAAAGCGTGATCAACGCGAACGGGAGATGGACCGCAACCGCTGCGGGCAGCACGCAAAAGCTGTCGCTCACGCAGCATGGCCGCACCATCACCGACGCGAAGACCGGCATCTCCGGAACGATCGACGGCAACAAGCTGGTGATCAACAACACCCTGTTCGTCGTGGACGCACACTTCGACACGCGGGAGCGCGCCGTCGGCACGTTCTCCGGTTCCGGACTGAACGGCGATTTTGCCTGCACCAAGGATCAGTAGGGCCGTCCCCCGCGCTTCAGGCGTCGGGGGATTTTTATTTCTACCCCTGCAAAGCCTGGCACTTTTTGCCCGTTTGGTGCCTGGCACCAAACGGGCAAAAAGTGCCACCCTTGATTCGCGATTTTGACCTTGACATCGCAACAAAAATACGCTTAGCTATCCTATAGAAGCTCTCAAGGAGGCCGTACATGCGAACACGTTCTTTTCTGTGCCTACTCACCGTGCTCACGCTCCTCATGTGTGCGTGCAGCAGCAACTCCGCGAGCGACGTCGAGAAGATCGAGCTGTGGTCTAGCGGCATCACCAACGGCGACTACGCGGTGCCGAAAAACCGTAGCATCATCATCGGCATCATCGGTCGCGACAAGGCCGGCAACTCGGTCGGGATGGACTTCTCGAAGATCGAGTGGAAGTCGAGCGACAACAAGTTCCTCGCCGTACAACCGCTCGGCGAGGGATGCCTCGTCACCGGACTGCGCGACTGGTTCGACTACAAGGATGAGTACCGCGCCTACGGCGAGGAACCGTCCGCCAAACTCAACGTGACCTACGGGTCTGCGCACACCGAGATCACCATCAAGGTGATCATCAACATCGCGGGCACATGGAATGTCGCAGTCGGTGATCAGAGCTCGAAAGAGCTCGAGTTCGGTCAGCAAGGCCGCAGCATCACGTACGCGGGATCGTCGGGCGAGCAGAAAGGCACACTCAACGGAACGAAGGTTTCGGTGCAGCAGTTGGGAGTCAACATGACCGGTTACCTCTCCTCGCACACCGAAGCGTCCGGCACCTACACCGGTCCATACGACACGTACGGAAGCTGGAAAGCAAAGCTGACACAGCAACCGAAGTAAACGAACGGGGTCCGACGATCGTCGGACCCTTCTTTTTATTGACGGAAACCTTAGCGTTGCTATGCTGATCAAAGACGTTCTTTTCCTGAGAAGGTACACCATGACCACCGAGCGCGCTTCGTTTTGCAGTATCCGCGCTTGCGTGTTCACGCTTGCGCTCATCCTCGTCGGCTGTGCAAGCACACCTCCTCCGGTGACCGCAACACCCCAGGCCGTCCACATCAAAAAGCAGACGTTCACCACCACTCGAGATGCCGATCTCACGCGGTTCGAACAAAACACCGCCACAACCTTCCGCATCGACGTCGTAAAAAACGGCGAAGATAAGGGTCACGGCACCGGCACAGTAATCTCGACTGACGGCCACCTCCTCACCGCATACCACGTGGTGAACGAAGAAAAAGCCGTATTCCAAATCGTGATAGACGACGTAGGAAAGTCGACACCGACGATCTACCCCGTGAAAGTGATCGCGTTCGATAAAAACGACGATATCGCAGTCGTGAAAATCGAGCGACGTTTCGCCGCCACAGTCGTACTCGAAGACGTGCGCAATGTGCGTCCGGGAGACCGCGTGTACAACATCGGGTATCCGTACAAACTCGGTGTGATGATCGGGCGCGGCTACATCACCAAGATGCACTACACGCTTCGAAGGACCGACGGGTCCGACCTCAGCGATGTGACGCTACTCGACATCCCCGATGGCAGCGGCACCTCCGGCTCCGGCGTGTTCGTGGATACGAGCGGTCGTCTGATCGGTGTGATGCGTGTGATGTTCTGGATGTCGAGCGGCAACGAACCACCGCTCATCGCGAAGGCGATCACGCCCGTCGATCACATCATCCCCTTCCTCGACAAAAATCACATCCCTTACGTCCTCAGCGACGCGCAGTAACGACACGCGGCCCGCAGTATTGCGGGCCGCATTTTATAACAAAAAATTTCTATTGCACCACCCAACCAAGTGCAGTTTCAACGATCCGTCCTGCAACCGTGAACCCCGCAGCTTTTTTATGACCGCCACCACCGAGTGCTTTCGCAAGCGCAGAAACGTCGGTGTCGCCGGTTGTGCGATAACTTCCTTTCACAAAACCACCGGACATTTCTTTTAATACGAGCACCACTTTCACATCCAACACGGAGTTGAGAAAATTAGAAATGCCATCGGCGTGTTCTCCGTCCACCTGTTCTTCATCGAGATCTTTCATGAACACTGCGGTCGACGCGACACCGGCCTCGCGATTATGTTTCAGTCGCGCGAACGCGGTGCCCCACAGTCGCAATGCGGGAACGGTTTTATTTTGAATCAATTTTTTAGAAACTTCTTGAATTTTTGCGCCGCGACGAAGAAGATCTGACGCTGCTTCGAGCGACGTCCATGTTGTTGCGGCGTTACTGAACACACCGGTGTCGGTGAGAATGCCGGTCAGTAAACAAATCGACATCTCACGACTCACTTCGACGCCGTTCTCGCGAAAAAAATCGTACACCACTTCTGCGGTCGATGACGCTTTCACATCGACAACGTTCACCGCACCAAAACGTTCGTTCGTGACATGGTGATCAAAATTCACGATGCGCGGCGGTGTCGGCATCGAGGTGATCAACTCTGCGATTCCTGCGTAACGAAGATCGCCCGCGTCAAAAACTGCGAGTACATCGTGCGGCTGTGAAGAAAAAATCGAAGGATCGTTCGTGTACTCCTCTGTGCCGGGCATATAGGAATACTGTTCGGGAATGTGATCCAGACAAAAAACATCTGCGGGAATATTGTGCGTGCGACAAAAATTCACCATCGCCGAAGCCGCCCCGAGCGTGTCGCCATCGGGTTTTGGATGCGACACAATGAGCACACGTGAGGCGTGTGTGAGTGCATCATATGCAGTGCGGTGAAGAAAGCGAGTGTCCATAGTCAGAGTTTCTCAGCAAACGAGCGTACCAACGCAAACAAACACCGTCAAGGTACGGTTGACAAATCCGCCATAATAAGGTATATTCAAACGTGCACTTTTCGCGGAAAAACCTCGAAACCGTCGCACACCAAGGAGATCAATCACTGTGCACACAAACCAGGACCTCTCTCTCCCGATCGGCACCCCGATCCTCGCGATCGGCTACACAGCCGCTCGTCCGTTCAACTCGATCACCTTCTGGACCGCCGCGCCTCCCATCGTGCTCGCGGGGCGGATCAGCGCCGAGCCGTACAACGGCGGATGCACGCTGTTCCTCGCAAACGGCCCGATGGCGGATGTGATCGGCGGCCGCGGCTTCAAGCCGGTCAGCGTCGATCGACCGCAGCTCCAGATGCTCGCGTTCCGCTACCCGAACTTCGCGGGCGAACGCGACGCGTACCTCTACGTCGCGATGCGCGACACCTGCGGAGTCGTCGAGGAGATCGAGAAGAACGGCCTCAAGTGGCCGCAGCACCTCCAGTACACAACCAAGATCGCCGACCACATCCTCACGGCGTTCCACTACCTCGACACCCTCGCGCAGAGCCACCTGCTGAGCGCGTTCGGCTAACCACCGACGAGCAACCTCCAACACGCCCCGCCGTTCTCAAACGGCGGGGCTCTTCTTTTTGAAACCTCTGGAAAACTATGTCTCAGAAGTTCCTTTGACGATACCGCGCCACTACAGTACAAAGTACCAGGTACCGATACGCGGGTTTTTCAGAAAGGACCTCACCGATGCGACTCCCCTGGCTCTTTTGTCTCATGCTGATCGTTTCTCTCATCGACCCCACGCGAGCGTCGGCAGCGAACCCGCCCGCAAAACCGGCCGACGTCTCGCCCGTCGCACAGATGACCGATGCGGTCGTGCGTATCAACAACAACGGAAACTTCGTCGGCACCGGCGTGGTGCTCACGCCGAAAGGCCACATCATCACGACCGGAAAAGTCGCGAACGATCAAGCGTTTCAAAGCTTCACGATCGGGCCCGCGCGCACCAAAGCGAAGATCATCGTACACGACAGCAAGCACGACCTCGTCGTACTCCTCGCAGAAACGCCGCTCCCTCGCTGGGCGACGCTCGACGTCGGTCCAGGCCCTGCAAAAAACGACGTAGCGTACGTGATCGCGCGTGTCTATAAAGGAAGCGATCCGCCGATGATCGAGCTTCGCACCGCTTCTGCGAGGATCGAGGAACCGCACTTCAGTGGCGACTCCGCAACCGCATTGGATCTCTCGGATCTCCTAATCGTCCGACTCGACGGCGACGGGTTCGACTACAGCGGAACCGGCTACGCCGTCGTCTCGCCAAAAACCGGTCGCCTGCAAGGGATCATGATCGGCAGAATCGAGTTCGGTCAGAATCGCCTACTCGCGATGTCGGCAGCAACGATCCGCACCGTCTGCGAATCCAACAAGATCGTGCTTCCGAGCTTGTAACCTCTCGAGCGGCCCCGCAACGGCCGCTCTTTATTAAACTCGTCAAATAAGATTGACAAAAAGCCTTAAATCTGGTAAAAATACTGGTCCAATTGGACAGACAAATAAGTGGCCACTGCGAAATTATATTCCGGCGCTGAAAACGAGGGATTTTTCTCGATCCGTATCGGGGACGCGCCACAGGCGATGCAGAGCATCGTCGAGGACGCGGCACCGGTACGGTCGGGGAAAATAACCGTTTTCAGCCGGAAGAGAATTTTGCAGAGGTCACGAGCTTAGTTCCTTCAAATAACAACTCAAGGCAAAGGAGAAGTATCATGCTGTTTCTCATCATCGCGGTAATTACCGCAGGTCTCGGAGCGATCCCCCTCCTCGTCATGCGCAAGTGGAGCCACGCCGTGTCCCTGTTCGCCGTCGGCGCCATCGGCTATGCCGCCTTCTACTACGTGACCACGCCGTCACTGGTCTGGCCGTTCTGGGGAACGCCGAGCGTCTTCGTCCTCCTCAGCTGGCTCATCCTCGGCGCTGAAGTGATTTTCAAACCCTTCCAGTCATCGGCAAAAAAGCGGCAGACGGAACGAACGATCTCAAGCAGAGGCCGTCTCGTCATCGCCATGGTGCTCGTGCTCCCCATCCTGTTCATCGGCCGCGCAGCGGTCGGTTGCGCCATCGTGCGTAGCAGTGACTACTCCGCGATGATCGGCAACGTCGAGCAGCGCACGTGGACGCAGGACGTGCAGCCGAAAGACCAGAAGCACATCCGGCTCGTGCCGATCGAGATGGCGCAGTGGCTCGCGAACAAGCAGCTCGGCGAAGCGCCGGGCGCGATCGGGAGCCAGTTCCAGGTCGACAACGACCGCATGACGCTGCAGATGATCCACGGCGAGCTCTGGTACGTGGCGCCGCTCGAGTTCCGAGGCTTCAGTGTCTGGTACTCGGCCGACGTCTCTCCGGGCTACGTCATGGTGAGCGGCGAAGATCCGAACCGTCAGGTGATCGTGAAGAGCGACGAGCGATTCGCGTACATGCCGGGCGCGTACTTCAGCAAGGATCTCGAGCGACACCTCTGGACGAACGGCTACGCGAACAAAGGCGTCGGCGATTTCACCTTCGAGATCGACGAGGCCGGCAAGGCGTGGTGGGTCGTCACTGTGTTCGAGCCGACGATCGCATGGTCAGGCGAGCGTGTGCTCGGCGTGGCGGTCGTCGATCCGACGGATGGCGCACACACATTCTACCCGCTCGGCAACGTGCCGTCGTGGGTCGACCGGGTGATGCCCAAGGAGTACGTGACAAACTACATCACCTGGCGCGGCGCGTACGCCGGTGGGTGGTGGAACTCTGTCTGGGCGAAGAAGAACATGACCATGCCCCAGACGCCGGCGATCATCCACGGTTCCGACAACGAGCCGTACTGGGTGACCGATATCACGTCGACGAACGACAAGGACTCGTCGCTCGTCGGTCTGATGTACACCAACTCGCGCACCGGAAAGTCCGTGTACTACCGCGCGGTCGGCGGCACGGACGACGCGGTCATTGCGGCAGTCAACAACAAGGTCGCCTACCGGAAATGGCACGGCGCGAGTCCCGCGCTGTACAACATCTACGGCACCATGGCATCGATCGTACCGCTGCTCGGCGAAAGCCACACCTTCCAGGGCGTGGCGATCGTCAAGATCGACAATATGCAGACCGTCGCGACCGGCGACGACCTCCCCTCTGCACTCCACGATTACGCCAAGTTGACCGGCTATCAGGTCGCCGAGCCTCCGCCGGCAGACTTCAAGAAGCCGCCGAACGACTACAAGGTCAGCCAATCGAGAGATCACGTCAAGGTCGATCGCATCGGTTCCGTGGTCAAGGGCGGAGAGACGATCTTCTACCTCCACATCACGGGCGCGCTCAAGCCGCAGGCGGAGACCAAGGTGTTCACCGCTCCGAGCACGCAGTCGCCGAAGCTCGCGCTCACAAAGCCGGGCGACACGGTGAGCATCACGTACAACGACATCGAGACAAGCGGCGACGTCGTCCTCATGCCGATGTACGACTTCGACAACCAGTCGATCCCGCTCACGCTGCCAGCGACTCCGGCACCGAAGACGGCGAAGTAGCTTGCTTACACCGCGTCTCCCCCCTCGGGAGGCGCGGTTTTTCTTATTTTTGGCTTTAATGCCGTTGATTCTTGACAATAGATTCAGTTGAACTAAGCTCTCTCCTAGAAAGACAAGGAGGTTTTTCACATGCCACGAAAGCACGTTTCGATCAGGACACTCGGCATCATGGGTGTCATGTTCGTCCTCGCCCTCTTCACTGTAGGGTGCAGCGACATCACCGGAGAGCTCAGCCAGGCGTCCGACCCCAGGCATCTCCTCTCAGCCTACTTCGCGGTATCGACCAGCATCCTCCTGTTGCTCTGGTTCTTCACAGGAAGGGGCTTCCTCTGGTCGCTGCTCAACACCGTCCGATGCGTCGGTGCGCTCTCCGTGGTGACCGCTCCGCTCTACTGGGCGGCCACAAGCAACGGACAGGTCGGCATCGCCGTCGGGCTCTCCGGCCTGCTCGCGCTCGTCGTGGTGACCATCACCTTCAAGAAGGAGCTCAACCCGCCGCCCGCGACCGCGGAGACGGAGGACGAGGAGTAGAGCCTTCAGGGCCTCTCAGTAGCCGCGTTTCCCCATCTCGGGACGCGGCTTTTTTGTTGCTTCTCCCCACCATTTTGTTACACTTTTATGGAACCTCTGAAAAAGTTTATTCCGGAGCTGAAAATGAGGGATTTTTTCTCCTCACTTCGAGGACGCGCCACAAACGATGTGGAGCATCGTTGAGGACGCGGCGTCGAAGTGGGAGGAAAAAATAACCGTTTTCTGCCGGAAGAAACTTTTTTAGAGGTTCCAAATATGTATCTCCAAAAGCTGGACATGGTCGGCTTCAAGTCTTTTGCAGAAAAGACCGATCTTGACTTTCTTCCCGCAAGCGACGGCACACGCGGCATCACCGCAGTTGTCGGACCGAACGGTTCGGGCAAATCCAACGTCGCAGACGCGCTCCGTTGGGTGCTCGGCGAACAAAGCATTAAACTTCTCCGCGGGAAAAAAGCGGAGGATGTTATTTTTTCTGGTTCAGAAAAACGCGCTCGGTCGGGATTTGCAGAGGTGATTTTGTATCTCAACAACGAAGACGGAAAAATTCCGCTCGACATGTCTGAAGTCGCAATCTCGCGGCGCATTTATCGTGACGGTGATTCAGAATATTTGATCAACAAAAATAAAGTGCGGCTCGCGGATATTCAATTGCTTCTTGCGCAAGCAAACTTCGGTGCGCGATCGTACTCCGTGATCGGACAAGGTGCGATCGATGCCGTTCTTGTTGCATCACCACAAGAACGCAAAGAATTTTTTGATGAAGCTGCGGGGGTGCGACAATTTCAACTGAAGCGTCATCAGTCCACGATCAAATTAGATGCGACAAAAGAAAACTTGCAGCAAGCAGAGATGTTGCTCGCAGAAATCGAACCACGCATGCGATCGCTCGCACGTCAGGTGAAGCGTCTTGAAGAACGCGGTGCACTCGAGGAAGAGTTGCATGCGATCCGTCATCAATACTACGGAAAACTGTGGACCGACCTCAAAACACAAACCGACGCGCGTACAAACACGCTCGAGAAACTTGAAAAAGAATGGCGCGAAAAAGAATCCACGCTCGATTCTGCAAAAGCAGAGCTCGCGAAATTAGAGAAGGAGGAGACAGGTAGCGATGCGTTCTCAAAACTACAAGCAGAGTACGCACAGTTGCTTGAAGAAAAAAATCGTTTGCGCGGACAAGAGCTACAGATCAAAAGCAAAATCGAAATCGCGGAGCAGGTCACCAAACGAGTAGCGACCGCACTCCCCCTTTCAAAAATCATCGAAGAGATCGGCGCGATCGGTTCGCGACAAGACGTGATAATCACAAAACTGCGCGCGGCAAAAACGCTTGAGGAAGCGAAGAGTGTTGCTTCTGAACTCGAAAAATTGCACAAAGATACGGTGTCTTTGCAGGATCGTCTTGAACGACCTGCGCCGGAATCTTCTGCGGCACCAGAAAAAGATCCCGCGCTCATGCGAGAACTTGCAACGCTCGCAACGAACCTGTCAGAGGTCGATACAAAAATTCGCGCCGCACTCACTGCGCTCCAGGGCTACAACCAAGGCGAACAAAAAAAGAAAGAAAAATTCTTTAGTCTTCAGCACACGCTGCAAGAAAAAATTACCGCTGCGCACGCGCTCGAGCGACGACTCAGCGATGAGCGCGTGGAGTTTGCGCGTCTCGACACACGGCGCGAATCACTCGAGGTAGAGATGCTCGCTGAGCTCGGTGAAAAAGCTGCGCATATAAAGGAGAGCTATGTCGCAACCGGCACAGAACGCGTCGATGAACTTTCTACACAGATTCAAAAAATGAAATATCAGCTCCAGCTGATCGGTGGGATCGATCCCGAAGTGACGCGCGAGTTCACCGAAACGAGTGAGCGGTACGAATACCTCATCACGCAAACGAGCGATCTTCGCAAAGCGATCGATGATCTCGATCGAGTGATCGCTGAGCTCGACGTCACGATCAAAGCACGATCTGAGGCGGCGTTCCGACAACTCAATCGCGATTTTGATCGATATTTCAAAACGCTTTTTGGTGGTGGCAAGGCGGAGCTGATGCAAATTCGCGCAGGAGATAAAGACGAGGGCGAAGATGATGACGCTTCTGCAGAGATGGAAGAAAAAAAATCCGAAATTGATCGTGATCGCATCATCGGTATCGACATCAGCGCAACGCCGCCAGGGAAAAAAATCAAAAGCATCACCATGCTTTCTGGTGGCGAACGCGCACTTGTGTCGATCGCGTTGATTTGCGCGATCATGCAAAATAATCCTTCACCTTTCGTGGTGCTCGATGAAGTGGACGCGGCGCTCGACGAATCGAACGCAGATAAATTTGCATCGATCATCGAAGAGCTCGCCGGAAAAACGCAGTTCATCGTGATCACGCACAACCGCTACACCATGCGCAAAGCGAACGTACTGTACGGCGTCACAATGCGCGACGACGGCACTTCGATGTTGCTCAGCATCAATCTCGACGAGGCAGGAAATCTCAAAAATGCGGAAAAGAAAAAAATGACGGTGTAGCTATTGTCATTCCAGTCTCCTCTTTTTGTCATTCCGGCCTCCGAGCCGGAATCCGGAATCGTAAAAAAGAAGACCAAACGATTTCTCGTCTGGCCTTTTTAATTTCTGGATTCCGGGTCACGGCCCGGAATGACAGAAAAAGGGGGTCGGAATAACAAAAGAAGGATGACAAAAAACAGAGGCCCCGAGAATGGGAGCCCCTGCAAAGCACCGTTACGAACAGCTTGTGCGCGCGACGTTCGCGCGTTGCACCTCAAGGACTGCAACGTCCAGCGCGTCTAAAGCATCTTCCCCCGCAGCGATCACGAGCTGGGTCTGCGCAAACGACGTCGTTGCACTCGCGGACAGATTGAACAGCGTACGTGCTCTGCCTATCTGCGAAAGAATCGCGTCCCCGATGTCGACGATGTTCGCGATAATGTAGTTGTTGGCAACTTCGATCAAGTGCTGAGCCGCCACACTGACGTCGTCGGCGACATGTTGCCCCGCGTACTGTTGCGCGATCTCGATGTCACTAGTGAGCACGTCGACTACTGCCGGCGCAACCACCTTTGCATCTTCGAGAATGCGCTTCTGTTCGTGCACCGCGACGAAATACTCCTCGATCTTATCGATTGCGAGGTTGGCGTCGTCGACAAAGCACATGCAAGCTTCCCACTCTTGAAGCTCCAAGGAAGCGAGAGCTCTCGCATCCTCAAGGAAGCTCACCGCATCGTTGAAAACCCTCTGTCCAGCATGGTTCGACAGATCCACCGTGCAGGCCGGAGCGTACGCACTGACGAGCTCTGCGTAAGTGGTTTCCCACGACGCGATGCTTGTGTTGATGACCTCAATACGTGCCTCCAGCGCGCTGATCGCAGCGTTCGCGGCATCCCGTTGCTGCATACACAGATGTGCAACCTCGATCGCCTGCTCGGCCTTATCGATCGCTCCGTCACAGTGCACGCCAGCCTCACGATGATGCTTGTCTGCGAGAGCGGCTACCGCGAGGCTAAGGTAAAACTCGGCGTCCACCATGATCTCGTCTGCGTTGCCAGTCTTGAGACCTACCCTCTGCTGCAAACCGATGACCACCGTTTTTGCGCCGGCAAGTACGTCCTGCGTGTCGGTGACGCGCTGCGGAATGTTCCCAACCCTCTCTTCGAGAGCGGCGAACTCTGTCTCAAACTCATCCTTCTTGATACGAACCATCTCAAGCTCCCCGAGGATGCCCTCGAAGCCCTTGGCGATCCACATGTACCGCTCTACAGACAGACCGTTGCGGTTAGGACTGGTCACGAAACTGGTGATGCTAGAATACCGTGACGAGGCGGCCCGATAGGCCTGCTTGAGACTCTCAGCGAGCGTTCGCACCACCGCGCTGTCAACCATGGACGTCTCGCTCGCGAGCGTGTCGACCCGCTTGGTGAGCAGGACACTGATCTCCTGATCGAAACCGATAATCTTGACATGGCACAGATTCTTCGCACACCTCGCCATATCCTGCGCTGACTTTGCGATCTCTCGATTCTCGTGATACTCGATGATGAGCAACACGATAGTGACGATCACGCTGAAGATGAGGACGGAGCCGGGCACGATCCAGAGACTGTAGTCCAAAGCGAAAGGATTTTCCACGGTTCCTTCTCTTTCTCTTGTTTGGGTAAAATGTGAAAAAACGGCGTCACCAAACCACGGATCATCAAGACCGTGAGAAGGACAACGCATCTTTCTTATCAAAAATAAGCCAATTTGTCAATAGGCTCTGACATTCCGATGCCTAACACCGAGTGATCCTAGCCTCTCTGTCGTTCCGGCCCCTCTTTTATTGTCATTCCGGGCCGTGACCCGGAATCCAGAACGTAAAAAAAGACAAAACGAATTTACGTTTGGCTTCTTTTTATTTTTCTGGATTCCGGCTCGGAGGCCGGAATGACAAAAGAACGATGACAATAAAAAAGAGGCCCCGTAAGCTACGGAGCCCGATCACTTCGCGCGCGTTCAGTTTTTTGCCGCTTTGGCTTCTGCTTCGTCGAGCACCCGAAACTCCTCCTCGAACGGCGACACTCGCGCAGTGAGCACTTCAGAATCTTTTGCCTCCGCCTCTTCCACACGCACACGACTGATGAAAATCGCTTCGGAAAGATCGCGGGTCGCGCGGTATTTGCCGTCATCGTCCCGCACTACCGCCTTCTCGAAACGACGAAGCGCATCCTCGCGCATAAAGGCACGCATCTGCTCGTCGAGATCTTTTCGTTCTGCTTCGTACTTCTCAATGATCGCGGGGTCGACCTCTTTTGTGGGATCAGCGTTTTCAACGTAATCCTTGATCGCAGAGAGTCGTTCGTTGAAATGTTCGACACGCTCGAGTAGTGCGAGATGCGTCTCACCGAGAGACCGCTCATCGGCCGGAATACGTTTGATGCGAAAACGCTCGAGGCAATACCACCAGATGAACGGAAGAAAGAATACCCCAATGCACGCGAGACCACCCGCCATGGTGAACGTACCGAACGCTACGCATCCAAGAAGTGCGATGAACACGAGTGAGACGCCCACATAAAACATCGACCCAGCAGCCCTGAAATTCAAACTTTTCTTTTCGATCCAGCGGTCCTTTTTTTGGACATGCTGCGCCGAAATATTCACCAAGTACATGCTTCTGAGCTTCGCTTTGTGATCCACGATCGAATCCTCCTTGTACTCATCGACAGGCGCGGCGCCTCTCGTGACAGTGGGATGGTAGGCAGATGGTGGTGATAAGTCAATGCTGATCGTGAGTGGGTTCCGGATCAGTTGTTGATCCGGGACTACCCGCACGAATGTACTGCGGGTCGAAAAAAAGCCCGCCCCCGAGATTGGGGACGGGCGTCGTTGATGGTTCTACCAGGAGTAGAAGGCGACGGCGAGGCAGGTGAATGCCAGCGCGTCGTAGAACGGGTCGTAGGGGTAGAAGTACCCGTACGGCTCGTAGTAGCCGCCGTAGTAGTCGTAGCCGTATGACCACCCGGAGACGACCTCGGTCGTGGTCGTGGTGACCGGAACGGTCTCCGTCGCCACCGTGCCGGTAGGGAGGCTGAAGTCGACCTCCGATCCGCATCCGCGACAGCGACGGTCGCTGGCGTTGATGGTGGCACCGCACCCAGCATTGGGGCAGGTGAACGCACCGGTTGCGGCTGGCGGAGACGCGGTCTGCACCTCCACCTTGAGGACCGCGTTGCAGGCCGGGCAGTTGTCGAGCGTGTTGTTCTCGGCTGCCGCAGCGTCCTCGTACAGCGCGAGCGGCGTCCCGCACACGCAGGTAGCACCGCCTCGCTTGCGCAGCTCGACCATGCCGGCCTCATAGAGTCCGGTCATGCGAGCCTTCGCCTCCTCCTCGTTTCCAGGGCACATGTCGCGCCACTGGTACGCCGCCCTGACGATCCTCTCGACCTTGTCGAAGATGACACCGAACCGCAGGTCGGACCAGAAACTCGGGCCGGCGGAGCGGAACTCGTTGCTCCCGAGGTGCTGCAGGAACACCACGGACCGCAGGTCGATCGGCCCTCCGAGCTTCTCGGAGAGACCGGTGTTGAGGAAGTCGAACATGGCGAGACGGAAATTCTCGGCGTTGGGGTCTTTCCGGAACCGAGGATCGAATCGACAGGCAGCGACCTGACCCAGCCGATCCTCGTGCACGACGTCCGCCGACAGGTCTTCGAGCACGACGCTCTGGAAGATGGCGAAACGCGAGGTGATGTCGGTCATCTGGACCAACTTCGCGAGGAGTTGCTTGCCTCGCTCTGTGGGGACCCACTTGTTGTTGGGGCCGATCTCGATGACGTCGTCCTTGTTCATCTCGTCGACGACCGACTTCAGGGACACGCCGTGCTTGCCGACACCGAGCTCGGTGTTGACGAGGTCGATCTTGTCACCGCACTCGACGATGCGATAGAGAACGGCGGCGAACGTCATGTCTCGTCTCCAGGCGTCGTCCTGGGACGATGCGGAGGGAGCGCTCTGCGTGGGGATGGGAACGGGGGCTGTGGTGCTCATGGTCTTTCTCCTTTTCCTTTCTGAGTGAGCCGGTTAGCGACGACCGCCGCGGCTACCGCCACTGGA
This sequence comes from bacterium, assembly GCA_023246225.1. GTDB lineage: Bacteria > Patescibacteriota > Patescibacteriia > SG8-24 > SG8-24 > JAHFIV01. Next base: position 7,083 of record JAHFIV010000008.1, on the reverse strand, counting down.
CGGAGGACTCGAACGCGGCGGAGACGCGCGCGGCGGGGAGGGGGGCGGAGACGCAACCCTCGGCGGAGAAGGCGGGGGCGAACTCACCCTGGGAGGTGAGGGCGGTGGCGAGGAGACCCTCGGCGTCGACGGGGGTGACGGAGGCGGAGACGCGACCTTCGGCGGAGTGGCCGGCGGAGATCCGACCTTCGGCGCGTTGGGGCTGAAGCTTCCGCCCTGAGCCTTGGGCTTGCTCGTGTCTCGCTCCTTGTAGTTGTTCTGGTTCTGCGCGTTGCCCTTGATCGAACCCGCACCGTTCTGGGGCGGGGTCGCGTACTTGGACTGCACGCGGTTGGCCGTGTCCTGCTTCACCGACGGGCTCGAGTAGTTGCTCGGGCGGGTCGCCTGCGGGACCGGAGAGACGCGGGTCGTGGTCTGGTAGTTCGTGCGCTGCGACTGCACGACCGTCGGTGCGAGCACCGGACGCGGCACGTAACCCATGGGGTATGCACCGTAGTACCTCGGCGCGTACAGCGGGTGCGGACGGAGCATCCAGTACATGAACATCGCGTCCGAGAAATGCGAACGGGGGTACACGTTCGAGTAGTACGCGGAGTCGTAGCCGTCCACGTAGGTGGGGTGGCCGCCGCTCACCGTGACCTGGTTGGTCGTGGTGTTCTGCGAAACATTCACCGATGCAATGACGACCGGCTCGGCGTCGGCCGATCCCGACGGGTGGGCCTCGAACTCGATGGTCTGCTGACCACCAACGGTCGACTCCTTCGCCGACACGTAGTCGATCTTGCCGTCCTTGTCGATGTCGACGTTGTTGATCCCGCTCGCGGGATCGTTGATCTTCTGCTCGAGCGCCGACATGTCGTTCATGCCGGTGCCGCTCGTGATGAGCGCCATGACCAGCTTCAGGTCGAAGTCGTTGGCGTGCAGGATGTACTTGGACACCTGAGCCGTCGTGGCGTTGGTCTGCGTGGTCGTGGTTGTCGTGGTCCGGCTCCTGCAGCTGTTGCAGCCGCTGATGGCCAGCGCTGCGATCAGGATGAAGAGAAACGGGGCCATGATCGAAGCCACGGCGATTGCACAACGGGATCTTCTGGTAGACATGTGCCTACTCTCCTTCTTCTCGAAAATTGTGAAGAAACGATGTCGCCCGAAGCATTCGGACAACGCATCTTTCTTATCAAAAATACGAAAATCTGTCAACCCCTACTGACAAGACCCGTGTCGCCTTGACATCCGACCACTTCCCTGGCACTGTTCCGGTGCTGCAGTGGTATGGGGTGCTCGCCCCTAAACCACGTGAATACTTACTAGATAGCCTTCACCTTATGATCGTCCTCCGCCTTACCCGCGTCGGGAAAAAGAAACAGCCGAGCTATCGCCTGGTCGTCCAGGAGAAGCACAAGGATCCTTGGGGCAAAGCCTTTGAGATCCTCGGCCAGTACAACCCGCGCACCAACCCAAAAACCATCAATTTCAAAGCCGATCGCATCAAAGAATGGCTCGCCAAAGGCGCGCAGCCGTCTGCCACCGTGCACAACCTGCTCGTGGATGCGAAAATCATCACCGCCGAAAAGGTGAACGCCACGATGGGCGACAAGAAACACCCCGGCAAACCCGCTGAAGCTGACGCCAAAAAGGCAGAAGCAAAAGCATAAAAAAGAACGGCCACCACGGCCGTTTTTTTATACATTGTCATCCCGACTCCCCTCTCCTTTGTCATTCCGAGCCTTTCTTTTTGTCATTCCGGCCTCCGAGCCGGAATCCAGAACGTAAAAAAAGGCCAAACGAAATTCGTTTGGCTTTTGTATTTTTCTGGATTCCGGATCGCGGTCCGGAATGACATGTTCCGGGTCACGGCCCGGAATGACAAAGGAGGGGCTGGAATAACAAAAGACATTTTCTTTTTCAATTGACACCCCTCCCGCGCTTGCATATACTTTTTAGAGTTATTAATTTTTTCAGATGCGCTCCGCGGTTACGCGGAACGCGAACGCCAAGATATGGCAGAACAGGATCAGGAATTCGTCGAAACCGTCGTAAGAGCGATCGTCGGTCATCCGGACGATGTCAGAACCGAACGGACCATCGATGAACGCGGCGTACTCATCACGCTCTTCATCAACCAAGAGGACATGGGCTACGTGATCGGCCGGCAAGGTCAAACCGCTCGCTCGATCCGCACCCTCCTCAAAATCGTCGGCGCAAAAAACAACGCGCGCGTGAACCTCAAAATTTTCGAACCAGAAGGAAGCCGCCGTCCGCCTCGCCGCGAGGAAGGCACACCGATGCACAGCACTGCACACAGCAGCTCCCGCAGCAGCGCACCGATCGACACCTCCGCTGTTGATCTCACGATCTAAGACACAAAAACTCCCTCGCTCATTGCGAGGGAGTTTTTGTATTATGCAGCATTGACAATCTCGCAGCGGGATGCGATACTTCCTCGTTCCCTGCACATTGCGTGGAATATCGAGAGGAGGAAACAGATGTCCAACGACTCTTTTGAGAAGTACCTTGCGTCGCTGGGGCAGCCAGAGGTCCTCACGCGTGAGGAGGAGAATGTCGTAGTCGCTCACGCGCAAACTGGCGACACCCGAGCGCGACGTGTGCTGCTGCGCAACCATCACCGTTTCGTTCTCAGCTTGGCGAAGAAAATGAGCAGTACTCGCTTTCCGCTGGACGCAGCGTTTCAGGCAGGAATGATCGGCCTCAACCAAGCGATCGATGCGTACGACGCAACGAAAGGTGTGCGCCTGCTGTCCTACGCCAGCTACAAAATCAAGAAAGAAATCCGCAACGCCTTCGATGGGGAGAGTCGAACGATCTACCTCCCGAAGAACGTTGCAGTGATGACGAGAAGATCCGCGCGTGCGGAAGCAGTGCATCGCGCTCGCTATGGAGAGGCAGCGTCCGACGAAACGGTGAGAGTTGCGCTCGGTGTGACACGCGAGCGTTTCGAAGACGTCCGTGATGGACTTCACGCGCAACCTGGCACCATCGACAAGCCGGTGACCGACGGCTGCACTGTGACGCTCAGAGACGTGCTCACCGACGACAACGCGGTGGACGTGTGCACGCTTTTCGAGAAAGAAGAAAAGCTGGCGAAGCTCTGGAAAATCGTGGAAGAAAAATTCACCACACTCCAGAAACAAATCCTCCACGAACGATTCGTGGAGGATCACACCCTCGAAGAAACCGCGCTGCGTGTTGCGCCGTACACTCGATCAGGGAAACCGTTCACCAGAGAGCGCGTCCGACAAATCGAGGAGAAGCTGATCGCCAAACTCCGTCACGCACTTCGTGAATAACGCGCGGGACCCTCTCTGCAGGGTCCCGATTTTTTTTGCCACAAATGTGAAGACCCTTGTGCAGCATCGCTGAACATGATAGTGTACACTGTTCTTATGCGCTTCGATGTTCTGACAATTTTTCCTACGATGTTCGACGGATATTTTTCTGAGTCGATCATCAAGCGCGCTCGTGAGCGCAAACTTTTGGATATTCGCGTGCATGATGTGCGCACGTGGTCAGAAGATAAACATCACAAAGTGGATGATAAACCGTATGGCGGCGGACCAGGAATGGTGATGGCTGTCGGTCCATTTTTTCGTGCACTCAAGTCACTTCGTGCATTCAACAAAAAAACACGCATCGTTCTGATGTCTGCGAAAGGAAAAAAGTTCACGCATCGCGAAGCAGTTCGTCTCGCAAAATACGATCGCGTCGTCCTGTTGTGCGGTCGCTACGAAGGTGTCGACGAACGCGTTGCGACGCATCTCGCCGATGAAGAACTGTCGATCGGTGAGTACGTGCTCACTGGTGGAGAACTCCCCGCAATGGTGGTGATCGATGCGGTGTCGCGTCACGTGCCCGGCGTACTCGGCGCAAAAGAATCTCTCGCGCGCGAGTCACACACAGAAGAAGGCGTCACCGAACATCCGCAGTACACGCGTCCCGACGTCTTTTCTCCAAAAAAAGGAACGCGCTGGTCAGTACCAAAAATTCTTCTCTCCGGCGATCACAAAAAAATCGAAGAGTGGCGGAAGAAAAAATAATAATCGGTACCTGGTATCGATTTGACTTACCGAGCCATCGTTTTACTATTGTCCTGCACCCTAAAGGAGGGACGAATGGAAGATCCCGCGAAGCACGCACGATGGCAGGCAACGATCGACAAGGCGAGGGCAAATCCCGCGCTCAAATACCTGGTCGAGAAAACGATCGCTGAAGAAAACCAGAGGTTCGATGCGTTCCTGCGCAACGCTGGCTCGACCACGACCTGGTACGGCCGGAGCCGCCTCTCCTTCATCTACTTCGCGCTCGTCGACGCGGGTCTCCTCCCCACAGGACCGTTCTCGTGGACCGAGAAAGATCACGTGATCACGTTCAGCGTCACCTCTGACGGCACCACCGGCGAAGGGTGGCGGGAACGTCTCGGAGGAATGGGATATAAAATGTTCGGGTACTCCCCCCTCAATCTCCTCTACCAGATCGAGCCGACGAACGGCGTCACGACCGAAGTCGCGATTCTCAAGGGTTCCTTCTTCGATGATGAGCATCGACTCATGGCGAATGTACGTGCCGAGGCGGCAAAACGCGGGTACACGAAGCCGCACCCCGAAGTCGCTTGTCTGATCCGCGCAAAATTCACGTACCAGGAAATCCTGGCGATGGGTCTCCTGGAGATCGCGGTGATGCACGAGCCGCTCGATGACGCTGATCATGATCCGTGTGTTCTCGGCACGGGAAAGTATGGTGGCAAAGACCAGCTGACGGTATTCAGTCCCGAACCGATGCGTCCGAACGACCGATACGATGTGTGGCACGGATTCGCATTCGCAGCCTCGCCCGCCACTCCCTCACTCTAGTCACATCTCACCCCGGACTGAGAGCCTGCGCACCCTTGACGGCGTCATGGCTCTCGCTCCACGGGTGTGCTATCTTTCATAAGTCGCCCGGCAATTCCGGACGAAAACCCCCCGCGGGCACGCCCGCACCACAAGGAGAACAACGATGTTCAAGCGTCTCACCGTGCTCATGGTCGCGGTTGCATTCCTCTTCGCCCCCATGTCGGCTCTCGCTGCTCCGCAACCCGCGCAGTCGCACGCCGCCCACGTCACCACGCACGCCGCCGCGCACAAGAAGCCGGCCGCGAAGAAGCATCATCACGCCAAGAAGCACCACACGAAGAAGGCCCCTGCCAAGAAGAAGCACCACGCCGTGCACAAGAAGCCGGCCGCGAAGAAGGCTGCTGCCGCGCACACCAAGCTCGGCGCCAAGCACACCAAGAAGTAGTCGCCAACGACCCCCCTCCTCATACGCCCAGCCTTCCCGCTGGGTCTTTTTTTATCTCATACAAGGCATCGTTGCTTGACTTACCAAACCATCGCTTTAGTATTGTGTCGTACCCTACTGAGGAGAGGGTTACGATGGAAAATCCACGATACCACAAGCAATGGCAGGCAGCGGTCGACGAAGCAAGAGCTGATCCCACCAAGAAGGAACGGGTCGAGGCCGTGATCAAGCAAGCCGAGCAACAGCAAGCGAAGGATATCGCGACGAGACGCTGTGGCTCAAGCCTTCTCAGCAAGATCTACCACGCGCTGGCCCATGAAGGTCTCATCACGCCGTAGGGCACATCGTTAAAACGGACCCTTCTTGGGTCCGCTTTTTTCTTTTTCACAAACATTCTAGGATACATATGTCGCTCTTTTGAGGAGGTTCCAGGAACCTCCGAGAAAGTATATTCCGAGTTGCAAACGAGAGATTTTTTCTGCCAGTGTTGGCGACGCGCCACAAATGATGTGGAGCATCATTGAGGACGCGGCGTCGACGCTGGCGGGAAAAATAACCGTTTGCAACCGGAAGAGACTTTTGAGGAGGTTCCTAATGGACTGGCAGCAGCTCTTTGGTAACGTCGCGATGGTGTTTGGCCTCGCCATGGTGTTCATCGGCATCCCGAGTCAGATCCTCAAAAACTACCGCGAAAAGCGCTGCGGCGTACCTATCACAAGCGCCGCCCTCAGCTTCTGCGTGTTCCTCTCGCGCATCTGCTACTCAACGACGATCAAGTCGCACTACCTCCTAATCCCCGACAGCTTCGGCATCTTCCTCGCGATCGTCATCCTCTATCAGTACTTCCACTACAAGAAAAAGAAGTAACCTCTGCTCCGAAGGCTCTGCCGTCGGAGCTTTTTTGTGTCGATGATCTTTAAAAAAAGATCTGCGAAAATAAAACCCGCCAACTGAGCTGTTGGCGGGGTTTTCGTAGACACGTCGTGAGTCAGGTGTCGGGCTGGTCACCGTCGGACGCGGGCTCGACCTTGCACTCGTTTCGGGGTCATACGCTCGAGGAAGTAGGCTGCCCTCTCCAAGAAAACGTCGATGGAGACGTTCTGCGGTACCCAGAAATCGAGGGTGCCGTAGTCACCAGAAACTTTCCCGATTACAAAGATGGGACAAACCACCCCGGCATAAGAGTACATCATCAGGCACAGACCGCTATGCACGAACTGCTCCGCGTCTGCGGGCACGAGCATTTTCGTGGCCTCACTCATCTGGCTTGGTTGAAGATGCTTCTCGTAATTCGCCATCGCGATCGCGCAGAGCAGCTGCTGAAGCGTTTCCCCTTCGCCGTTCAAACGTATCGATCTCTGGTTGCGAGTGTTTGCGGGGTGAAAAAAGACTTCCATGTGCGTTTCTCCTGTCGTTGTGCGGCGTTGTGCCGTGGTGGCGTGTTCCTCGAAGCAGGTTGGACCATAGCAAGAAAAGACATTTATGTCAACGATCTTTGATAAAAGGAAAAGCTTTTTTAATGGTTGACAAAAGACTCATTTTATACTATAGTATCCGGTCATAATGACCTGCTCGGCGCAGCTCCAGCCGTGTACTTTCCACTCATCGCCACTGGAGACTCACATGAAGAATACCGCATTGAAGAGGTACGGCATCGGTGCAGTCATCCTCACCGCGAGCGCAGTGCTCACGGTCGTGCTCAAGTGGGCAGAGCTACCGCTGAACGTCTGTCTCGCCGTCCTCGGCGTGGGCGCGATCATCGGCTTCCTGATCCAGTGCTCGGCTTTCGTC
>JAHFIV010000055.1 GCA_023246225.1 bacterium | reverse complement strand
TTTGTCATTCCAGCCTCCGTTCTTTCTGTCATTCCGGGCGGTGGCACGTCGGTCGCGACCGACGTGCCGTGACCCGGAATCTAGAAACGTAAAAAAGATCAAACGCAATTCGTTTGGCATTTTTATTTTTCTGGATTCCGGCTCAAGGCCGGAATGACAATATAATGACTGGGTCCCGGATCGCGGTCCGGGATGACAAAAAAAGAGGAGCCGGAATGACAATGTGGAACACAACATGATACCGTAGTCTTGTTACGTTATGCCGTCCATCCCCGTATTTATCATCGCTTTTCTCGCCGCGGTTGTGGTGACGCCAGTGGTGCGTGGGCTCTCCACGCGTCTTGGTGTGGTCGATCGGCCAGATGGCGTGAGAAAAATTCATCGTCATCCGATCCCACTTTTGGGCGGCCTCGCGCTTTTTATAGCGATCGCTTTTACGATCGTTTTTGCTATGCATGCCGGCTGGCTTCCTGGCCCGCACATCAAAGAAAAATATCTTTTTGGTATTCTCATCGCTGCATCACTGCTCGTGATCGGCGGTGGGCTCGATGATCGTTTCAATCTTCGACCGTCTCGACAAATTTTGTGGCCGATCATCGCTGCTGCGGTGATCGTTGCAAGCGGTATCGGTGTAGTGTACGTCACGAACCCACTCGGTGGGCAATTATTTTTGAATCGAATTTCGTACACGGTGCTGTGGTGGAAAGGAATTCCGTATCGATTCACTTTGCTCGCGGACACGTTCACTTTTTTGTGGCTCTTGGGCATGACGTACACTACAAAATTTCTCGATGGTTTAGATGGGCTTGTGAGCGGGATCACTGTGATCGGCGCAATCGTTCTTGCGTTTGTGAGTGTCACTCGTGACGTTGCGCAGCCCGATACCGCGATACTCGCGCTCATCGTCGCGGGCGCATTTCTCGGCTTTCTCTTGTTCAACTTTCACCCCGCCAAGATATTTTTAGGAGAGGGAGGGTCAACGCTTGCAGGATTTCTTCTTGGCACGCTCGCGATCATCTCTGGTGGTAAAATTGCAACGACGTTGCTCGTGATCGGCTTGCCGCTTCTCGACGCTGCGCTCGTTATCGTTCGGCGTGCACTTTGGGAACGACGTTCTCCCGCGTCTGGTGATCGTTCACATCTGCATTTTCGGTTACTCGATCTCGGATGGACACAACGAAAGGTGGTGTTATTTTATTGGTGCATCGCTGCGCTGTTCGGTGTGTCGACGTTTGTGCTGCAGGGTTGGGAAAAACTTATCGCGTTCGCAATGATCGGCGGCATCATTTTTTTTGCGAGTGTAGCAACGATGACTTTACATAAAAAATAATCATGAGACTCTTTTTTAAGAAAAAAAATCTCGAGGAGCTCAAGAAGAAATCTTCTCGCGGTTTTTCGTACAAGATCGCACTCGTGATCGTTGTGATGATGGCGATCGCTGCGATAGTGCTCGCTGTACGACAACGTGTTCCTGTGGTCGGGTATGTGCGCATCGACGACACCATCACCGTCCGTGTGACCGTTGCTTCGAGCGAGCCGGCGCGCGAGCGGGGGTTGTCGGGGAGGCGAAGTCTCGCAGCTGATGAGGGGATGTTATTTATTTTTGATGCGTCAGACACGTATCATTTTTGGATGAAAGAGATGCGATTTCCAATCGATGTGGTGTGGATCATGAACGGTGCGATCGCGGATATTACCACAGACCTTCCTGTACCGGTTGCTGGTGAGGAATTCCCAACGTTTGCGCCGAAAGTACCGATAGACCGCGTGCTCGAGGTGCCAGCGGGTTTTGCGCGGGCGCACGGACTCAAACTTGGCATGTCCGTGCAGTATGTTGACAATTAAGAAGCGCTGCGGTATCATAGGGTCAATTGAAATTACCTTTCGTAGCTATGGCACATCTTGCTGTGATCCAAACCGGTGGCAAACAATATATCGTTCAAGAAGGCGACATCCTTCGTGTTGAGAAGCTCGACGCAAAGGACGGCGATTCATTGTCGTTCGAGGCTCTTCTCACCTGCGACGAAGCGGGTAATGGCGCGAAGGTCGGCACTCCTACCGTCAAAGGAGCTTCGGTCGGCGCAAAAGTGGTTCGCACCGCAAAAGGCGATAAAGTGACGATCATCAAATTTCATGCCAAGACGCGCTACAAGCGTAAGGCAGGACATCGACAGATCTTCACCGAGCTCAAGATCGAGAGCGTGAAGGCGTAAGAGCCTGTTCAAAGAAAAAATTTCCTCGCAGCATTGCGGGGGAATTTTTTTAGTGATAAAAAAGCCCGCACCGAGAGATGGTGCGGGGGAGCTAGGTTTGGAGGAGTGGCAACACCTCCAGGAGATCCTTCACAAGGCGTCGACGGAGAATCCGTCGTTTCACGACGTTGATCGGAATCGCGTCGGCGGTGTAAGGGAGTTTTTTGTCCCAGTCGCCGCGAAGCGTGATACCGACCACTGCACCGGTTTGGTCGAAGATCGGACCACCGCTCGATCCAAAGTCGGCATGCATTGAGATTTTGAATTCCGGGATGCGGTTCACCTTACCGAAGTGAAAGATGTGTCCTTCGCTGAGACGGTGCTTGTCGTCATCGGCACCGACACGAAACAGTGGAGAGCCAATTTCGAGCTCGTCAGAGTCGCCGAGTTTTGCAACGGTGAGCGTCGGCGGTGGCTTGCGTAGCTTGATGATGGCGATGTCTGCGCGCCGGTCGACGTAGACCACGTCGGCCGTGTACCGCCCAGTGTCGCGAACAGTCCAGCCATTTTTGTCGAGCCAGCAGCGCCGCATTTGCATCGTCTTTGATCTACGGACGACATGTTGCGCGGTGAGGATGACGCCGGATTTGGAGAGCACGACACCAGTGCCGATATTGCCATCCCGCGAGTTCCGTAGCGTGACGGTGACACGGACAGCCTTCTCGAAAAAGGGCCGCTTCGCTTCTGAAAACGCGATTGTCATGGGGCCTCCTTTCAGAGAAAAAGGGCGATGAGACAGGTTATGTTTACGGAACAACCTGCATGCCGTTATTACGGCATGCAAATAAGGAAATGTAAAGGTTTCTCTTACCGCTGTCGCTCCGTTGTTTCTGTAACGATCTCTCGGCGGCCGACGATCGCGTCGGAGAGCGTCACTTCGTCCGCGTATCCAAGTTCGCTCCCGATCGGGAGTCCGCGCGCGAGTCGGGTGAGTCGCACACCGTTCGGTCCGAGCACTCGCGTGAGATACAGCATTGTGGATTCACCTTCAACTGTTGGGTCGAACGCGAGGATGATTTCTCGTGGCCGTGATGCGTGTACGCGCTGCTCTAGCTCGCGAATAGTGAGTTCGTTCGGCGTGACGCCGTCGGCTGGGGAGAGTGTACCACCGAGAATGTGATACAACCCCCGATATTCCGCAGTGTGTTCGATTGCAAGGAGATCTTGCTCGGTTGCAACAACGCAGACTACGTCACGGTCGCGTTTTGGATCTGCACAGATCGTGCACGGATCGGCTTCTGTGTAATTTCTGCATGTGGAGCATGCAGTGAGCGCGCTGTCGGTCGCCAGGATCGCTGCGGCGAGCTGTGCACGTTCGTGCTTGTTTCGTTTGAGCAGCGCAAACGCATAACGTTCCGCGGTTTTTGGACCGACACCAGGGAGCGTGCCAAGCTGCATGATTAAATCCTCGATTGTTTTTGGAAACTTTGGCATTTGAGTAATTTTTGGATTCTGGACTCTTTTTTATTGTCATCCTGAAACCCACCTTGCATTCCGACCCCGGACCTGATCCGGGGCGGAATTCAGAATCGTAAGGTCAAACAATTTTTCTGGATTCCGGGTCAAGCCCGGAATGACATGTTCCGGGTCAAGCCCGGAATGACAAAGAGAGAGGTTCGGAATGACAAGGAGTGGTCCGGGATGACAGCGCAGAGGCAACGCGGTTCGTTTACATTCCCGGCAGATTCAATCCGCCGATCTCTCGCATTTTTTCCATCATTATTTTTTGCGCTTTTTTGAGTGCGTCGTTGAGCGCCTCTTTGATGCCGGTTTCTACTTTACTTTTTTCTGTCGGCACAAGAAGTTCTGGACTCACATCAACCGCAGTGACCGTCTGGTTACCGTCCATCTCAATTTTTATTTTTCCCCACGCACCTGATCCGCTCACTTTTTCTGTACCGAGCGCGTTTTGTAACACTTTTGCCTTGTCGCGGAGATCTTTGAATTGTTTCAGCTTTTCAAACATAGCAATTATGCATGTGTAATTCTTTGCATTCTTTTTACCTTATTCAAAACTGTGGTTCAAGTACACCCTCCTTGGTCGGCGTCGTGGCGGGCACTGGTGTGGTCGCAAGTTTCTGAATCGAATCGGCTGGCGCGAATTGTCCCGCACGTTGATCGAGATTGCGGAAACTGACGCGCGCTTCGTCGAAGAACAGTTTCACTTCTCCGACCGGACCGTTTCGATGTTTCGCCACATGGATTTCTGCGGTGTAGCGTTCGTCCATTGGAATTTCATCGGTACGGTAGTTTTTATCTGCAGCTTTTCGGTAAATAAACATCACGACGTCTGCGTCTTGCTCGATCGAACCGGACTCGCGGAGATGCGACAGTTTTGGAATCGCCGGCTTTGCGTTTTCGGTGTTTCGTGACAACTGCGAGAGCGCAAGTACCGGAATGTTCAGTTCGCGCGCAAGTGTTTTCAGACCACGAGAAATTTCGGACACCTCTTGCACGCGGTTGTCAGAATTTTTATTGCCACTGCGTGATTCCATCAACTGCAAATAGTCGATGACGAGTAGACCGAGTCCGTGATCCATCTGCAGTCGCCGTGCTTTCGTGCGGATTTCGGTGACGTTTGCGTTCGCGGTATCATCGATGAAGATCGGTGCTTCAGACAAACTGCCGAGCGCGTGGCCAATCCGTGCGAAGTCGCTGGTCTGATCGCCGTTATCGGTGAGTTTTCCGGTACGCATGCGCCACAAATCAACGCCCGCCTCCGACGATATCATACGATCGACCAGCTGTTCCTTGGACATTTCGAGTGAAAAAATTCCCACCGGAACTTTATGACGCACTGCAGTCTGGCGCGCGATGTCCATTGCGAACGATGTTTTGCCGACTGATGGACGCGCAGCGAGAATGATCAAGTCTGAACGTTGCAGTCCGCCGAGCAAGTTATCGAGATCATGAAATCCGGTTGGAATGCCGCGCAGTTTTCCGCGCTCCTTTGAAAGTTCATCGATCCGTTCGAACGCCGCATCGAGCGCGTCCTTGATCGGCGTGAACGCAGTCTTTGTATATTTTTGCGACACGCTAAACAGATGTTGTTCTGCGCGATCGAGAATGTCTTCAACTTCTTCATTTTCCTCGAACCCCAACCCTGTGATCGTACTCGCTGCAGCGAGCAACCGACGTAGTGTCGCTTTTTTTTGAATGATGTTCGCGTAATTTTGGACGTGCGCCGCGGTCGGCACGGTCGTGGTGAGTTCGATCAAGTATGCGCGACCACCGATCGTTTCCAGTTGATTTTTTTCTTTGAGGCGATTGCCGAGCGAGAGTAGATCGATCGGTTCACGTTTGTTGAACAGCTCGAGCATGCTGTCAAAAATGTGCCCGTGCGCAGAACGATAAAAATCGTCCGGTTTGATTATGTCAGCAATTTTGATGATCGCATCTTTATCGATAAGCAAACATCCGAGCAGCGATTGCTCGGCTTCAAGATTTTGCGGGGGGATTCTTTCTCCAGGCATAGGAGAAGAGTACTCGCGAAATCACCTGGCAGCAACACCGTATTTTTGCGTAGTGCGGCGTTTATCCACCGGCAGGTTATCCACCCCCCGAGCGTGACCACCCATATTTTTCTGTGCGTTTCCTGTGTATCATTAAGGAACCTCCTCAAAAGTCTCTTCCTATGAAGAAAGATACAAAACGCACAGTGCTTGCTACCGCACAACTGGTCGGCGCCATCATAGGCGTAGGAGTGTTTGGTGTACCTTATGCGCTCTCAAAGATAGGGCCGGTGCTCGGCCTTGCCTATTTTGCACTCCTTGGTGCGATTCAGCTCCTGCAACATCTTTTTTTTGCAGAAGCGGCGATCGCGTGTCCAGAGAAACTGCGACTTCCTGGACTTGCAGAGCGGTACATCGGTCCGGGTGCAAAACATATCGCAGCGGTCGCGACGATTTTTGGATACTGGGCGGGGCTTCTCGCGTACATGGTGGTTGGAGGAACGTTTTTGCACATCTTGCTTTCACCGTTTCTCGGTGGTCAACCGTTCGTGTATCAAGTGGCGTGGTCACTCGGCGGCGCGCTTCTCGTGTACTTCGGCCTCGACATCGTTTCGCGTGTTGATTTTTTTGCGACGGTCGGATTGCTTGTGGCGATGATCGCACTGATCGCGATCGGCGTTCCGCATGTGCAACCGGTGCATTTTTTTAACACCGCCATCACCGATCTCGTTCTTCCTTATGGTGTGATTTTATTTTCATTGTCCGGACTTCCTGCGATTTTAGAAATGGAAGATATTTTGAAAGGACGACACACGCATTATCGGTTTGCGATCACGGTCGGTACGCTTCTCGCGACAGTACTCACTGCAGCATTTGGATATGTGGTGTGGGGCGTGACCGGTGCAGGAGTGACGCAAGACGCGGTGATAGGGCTCCGCGGCGTGCTCGGCGATCGGATCTCTGTACTCGCAGCTGCGTTCGGATTTCTCGCAGTGTCGACTTCGTTTTTTGCAACAGCGATCAATTTGCAAAGCACTATTCAGTACGATTACAAAAAGAGTCGCTTCACCGCATGGTTGCTCACCGGCGGCGTGCCGTTCGTTATTTTTTTGTGGGGTGCAAAAAATTTCGTGTCGATCATCAGCTTTAGTGGCGCGGTGTTCGGTGGCGTGACCGCCGTGCTCGTCGCGATGTTGTACATCGCGGTAACAAAGAAAAAATTGCTGAAAGGCAATGCGCTTGGTGTGCCTCTCGGGTTCGCGTATCTATCTATCGCGATTCTTTCTACTGGCGCAGCATACGAGATTTGGACTTCTGCCGCGCGGTTAATGAAGTGATCGCTCCGTCTCTTTGTCATACCGGCCGACCTTCTTTGTCATTCCGGCCTCCGAGCCGGAATCCAGAACGTAAAAAAAGCCGAACGGAAATCGTTTGGCCTTTTTATTTTTTCTGGATTCCGCCCCGGATCAGGTCCGGGGTCGGAATGACAGAAGAGAGGGTTGGAACGACAAAGTGCGGCCCAGGATGAAAATTGTTTTATTGATGATGCTGCTTACACAGCGCAACTGTGTTGCTGAGCAGCATCGCGACAGTCACTGGACCGACGCCTCCGGGAACTGGAGTGAGGTA
>JAHFIV010000054.1 GCA_023246225.1 bacterium | reverse complement strand
GGTGCCGAACTCCAGATCGATCATCGTCGCTTGCGCCGCTTCGAGTAGAATTCGCGTGCCGTTTTTCCACGCAATGCGCGCGAGGACGTCGGTGTTCGCGATGTACTCCCCGAGCGTTTCGGTGCTCTTCTGCAGCTGCGCGATGATCGCGTCTTCTTTTGGAATGGTGAAATCAACCGTGGGAAACTGTCGACGGAGCGCGTGCACTTTTGTGGTGTACGCGACATGCACTCGTTCACGCAACATGCGCTGATCGAGAAGTGTGCCGACGCGGATGCCGCAGCGATTTACTTTGTCGACGTAACACGGGCCGATGCCGCGACCGGTTGTGCCGATCGCATCCTTGCCACGCGCTTTGTCGAACAGCACATCTTCTACTTTGTGCCACGGCATCACGAGGTGCGCCTTGGACGAAAGAAAGAATCCGCGGGTGTCGATGCCTGCTTCGCGTAGTGAACCGAGTTCGAGCACGAGTTGTTCCGGATCCACAACTGCGCCGTTTCCAAGGAAACACTGCGCACCATTTGTGAAAATTCCGGAAGGAACGAGGTGGAGTTTGAACGTGCCGAGCGCGTTTTGCACTGTGTGGCCGGCGTTCGCGCCACCGTTGTAGCGGATGATCAGCCCGAATTGTTCGGCGAACCAGTCGACGAGCTTCCCTTTGCCTTCATCACCGAACTGCAAACCGACGAGCGCTGTTGCACTTGCGGGTGATCGTGTTCTCATGTCGTTTCTCCTCATAGAAAGAGCCCGAGAAAGGATACTGGTGGTGATCGCAATGGTCAAGATGATGTGTGCGAGGTAGAATGATGAATATGTATTATCGATTTTTTCTTTTTTTCTCGGCAGTTGTGCTCGTTGGCGTAGGATGCGCACAGAACGGAAAAATTTTTTCGTCTCCGGGAGCGGGAACACATGCGGCGCTCGTGCAACCGCGTGTCATTGCGACAGGTGTGCGTGGTCTCGTGCTCGTCGGTCCGAGTTGTCCTGTTGAAAAAATGCCGCCTGACGGAAAATGCGCACCGCATCCTCTTGAGATTGCGCTCGTCGTTAGTGCTGATGGCAAAGAGGTTGCGCGGGGGATGAGTGGTACCGATGGAAGATTTTCTTTTACGCTTGCACCGGGGGAGTATCACATTGCACCAGCAAAAAATTCGGCGATTTTTCCGCGCGTTGCATCGCGAGATTTTGTCGTGACGCACGCGGGGTTCACCGAAGTCACTCTTGAAGCAGATAGCGGGATCCGCTAGAGTTTGGTTCCGGAGGTTCGTCATGGAAAAATATCCCGTGTTGCTTGTTGCCGCGCTCGTCCTCGACGATGCGGATTGCGTTTTGCTCACGCGGCATGCGCCGTATCACAAGTGGCATTTGCCGGACGGCGAGCTTCGTTTCGGCGAGACGCTTCTGGATGCACTCGCACGTTCATTTCAGGAAGATTTCGGTGTGATGCCGCTCTTTCTCGATGCGAAACCGTGGGATGTACAGGAAACGCTGCATGCGCAGCGCGGTGTGCACTACGTCACGCAGTACTTTCGTGTGGTGGTGCAAAAAGCAACGCCGCTTCGTCCACGCGAAGGACTCGAAATGCGGTGGCTCGATCTGCAGCAAGGATACTCCGTCAGTGGGTTGCTCCAGTCGACCGTGAAAGCGATCGACGACGCGTCGTGGAAAGGATTGCTCTAATTTCATTCCAGCCCTCCTCTTTGTCATTCCGGCCTCCGAGCCGGAATCCAGAACCTTTAAGAGCCAAACGTGATTTCCGTTTGGCTCTTTTTTACGTTCTAGATTCCGGGTCACGGCCCGGAATGACAAAGTGGGCAAAATTGCAGCGAAGCATCTTCCATCGTAAGATACGTGTATATGAAAAAACTTCGCCTCCTCGTCATCGCTACAGTTTTTTTGGTGATGCCGTTGTTTGTGCGGGCGCATCTCGCTGAGGGTCAAGACATCCACCACGGTTCGTATATCGTTGACGTTGGGTATGATCCAAAAATACCGATCGAGGGAGAATCCACGACGTTTGCGTTTAATCTCGCGCAGGCGGAAAGTGGCAAGGCGGTTCTTCCTACTGATGTGTGGGTGCGCATCATGAAAGGTGAAAGCTTGGTTTTTTCTGGTACTTTCAAGCCACAACCCGCGAACGTGACGCTCAGTTATACTTTTCCTTCCGCTGGCGATTACGATGTGCGTGTGCAATTTAACGGCGTCCACGATGGACCGATCAGCGAAACGATACCGATCGTTGTTGCAGCAAAAAACGTACCGCAAGTCACCGCTCCACCCCACAAAAATTTCGATGGCGCGCTCGCATTTTTTACTGTCGTCGCTGCGTTTGTCATAGGTTTCTCCACACGACGCGACCACGTATGCTGAAACGACTCGGGATTATCATGGTGCTGTTGAGTCTTCCGGTATTTGGATTTTTGTTGCGTGAAAAAGTTGTTACGAAACCAGTGCTTCACAATGAAGTTTTGTACGCTGCGGAGCGTACCGTTCGCGTGCCGATTCTTGTGTATCACAACATTCGTCCGCCTTCGCCGACGCGGGTACTTTCAGCGAGCGATCAACAATATGAAGTAACACCGGAGCAATTCGAAAGTGAACTTGCGGTGCTTGCAAAGGAAAAATATACCGTGGTGAGTTTTGATCAGATGATGACCGCGATTCATGGCGGTGAAAATCTTCCAGAAAAGTCGGTCGTGATTACGATCGACGATGGACGCGAGAGTCAGTATCTCTATGCACTGCCGCTTCTCAAAAAATATGGATTCTCTGCAACGTTTTTTATTTTTACGAACGCGATAGGAAAAAAAGGGTATCTCACCTGGGACCAACTCAAAGAACTGCATGACGAAGGGATGGCGATCGAAGCACACACGCGTTTTCACCCTTTTCTCACGCGCATTACCGATGATGCGGAGCTGCGAAAAGAACTCACGGAGAGTAAAAAATTGCTTGAGGACAAACTTGGGATTTCTGTAAAATATTTTGCGTATCCTTTCGGATTGTACGACGATCGCGTTGTCGCTGCGGTGAAAGATGCAGGATATAGCGCGGCGCGTGGACTCCGCCATACCGTCGTCGCTGGTCCAGAAAATGTATTTTCACTCGGCGGATTCATCGCGACTGGCGACATAGGATATTTCCGCAGCGCAATTCTCGGTGCAAAAAAATAAAAAGTATGGAACGAACGATTTCGTATCGAGAACATCCTGCCTACATTCTTCGCGAGTCCGGCGAGTCATCGGGATCGTCGTTGGTTGGGGAGCACGGTTCTTTTGGGATGCGTTGGTTTCACGGACCGCTATGTTTTGAGCGATACACAAGCGATCAAGAACCGGTGTTGCATCACGATGGTCAACGAAAATTAGTAGTGTGGCAGCCGATTCATCGCGTCGATCGTCCGAAGGGTTGGTGGCCAGGACTTCCGAAGATGAGCATCGGACTCACAGGGTACGCCGTGCTTCATCCGGAGTACGAGCGCGATTGGTCATCGCACGCGCGTCGTCATCTTGCGCGTTGGCGTCGCGACACCGAATGGAACGTGCGTGAAATTACCGCAGAAGAATATATCGCCGCCTACGCGCGTTCGACGCAGGATATTATTTTGCGCGTGATGTTCAGTGCGATTTTGAAATCAAAGATACGCACGCACGAAGGACGTGTGCGCATCATGGGTGCGACGCGGCGTGGCGGAGTAGAAGCGGGATTCGTTTGCGTTGACGTGCCTGAAACAGGGGAGTCGCTGCATCTTATGTCGTTCATCTGCGCGTCGGCGCGTTCTTCGCCAGTTGCTGTGGGACTGATGGAGTATTGGTGTCGTTCTTCTTTTGCACAAGGTATTCGTTTTCTCGATTTCGGATTGTTTTGGCAGAAAGGCGATCCCCGCGACTGGAAAGGATTTTCACGATTCAAGTCGCAATTCGGTGTGCATTTTGTAAAATACCCTACGCCGTTTATGCGGCTTATTTTATCGCGTGAGAAAGTGCGCTCTTCCATTTAAGGCGGAAAAGTGCTATACTACTCTCATATGAAAACTTTCGAGATCCTTCCGCATGCGATGGGTGCTGCGGTCCGTGTGCTCGCATCGACACGTGTCGGTCTCGCGACAGCGGCGCTGCAGGGCGTTTTCACGGTGGCCAAAGGGCAGGTAGACACCGAGTCAGATGAAAAAATTGAACGACCTTTTTCGGTTGACGCAAGTGATTTTCCGGGACTCCTGAAAGGAATGCTCGACCAAGCGCTCGCCGCAGCGGCGAAGAACGGTGATGTGTACGACGATGTACGATTTTCACTCATCACCGAAAAACAAATGGACGGCGCATTTATCGGCAAACGCTGCAAAGGATTTGCGACGCCGATCACGTCGATCAAAGGCGGCATGACGATTGCAAAAAACGAAGCGGAGGAATGGGAAACGACAGTCGTTGTCGGAACAGAAAAATAAGTATGTCACTCAAAGAAGGAGACAAAGCTCCCGCATTTTCGTTGCCTGACCAAAACGGTGAGACACGCACGCTTTCTGATTACGCGGGGAAGTGGGTGTTGTTATATTTTTATCCGAAAGACGACACGCCAGGTTGCACTACAGAGGCGTGCGGCATTCGTGATAATTATGACGCGTACAAAAAAGCGAAGATCGTTGTGCTTGGCGCGAGTGTCGATCCGGTGAAACGCCACGCGAAGTTTGTCGAAAAATTTTCGTTGCCGTTTACGTTGCTCGCCGATGAAGAAAAAACGCTCGTGAAAGCGTACGGTGTGTGGGGAAAGAAAAAATTTATGGGCCGCGAATACATGGGCATAAAACGCTGGTCGTTTTTGATCGCACCTGATGGCCGCATCGCAAAAATTTACGAGGATGTGAAACCAGCCGCGCATGCGACGGAGGTGCTTGCGGATGTCGCAGCGATGAAGAAATAAAAATCCCACACCGATGTATCGGCGTGGGTTCGTGATCTAGTGAGCCTAGAGTTTCCCTTCCCAGGGAACGATCGGTTGCGGCGTGGTGAGTTTGAGGTACGGTTCCCCATCGTCATCGTAGGTGCCGCGATACTCGGTGACCGAGGCGTTCGGGACGACTCCGCCATGGTAGCGTGCCATCGCCTCCTCGATGGAGAAGTGATGGATCACCCGTTGGAACAAGATGAGCCAGTGCCCGTGCACCACGATCACCACGGTCTTTCCTCTGCAGTCGCGGGTCAGCGTGCTGAGGAAGCTCTCGATGCGGAGCTCGATGTCGGGCGAACTTTCGCCGCCCAGTGGACGGTAGTGGTACAGCCCCTCTTTTTCTTTGCGCTCCAACTCTTCTGGGAACCTCGCCTCCACCTGCTTGCGCGTCATCGTGTTGTAGATACCGCGCTGCGCCTCGGCGAGACGCGGGTCTTCGTACACCTCCTCCCCCGGAAACATGATCGCCATCGTGTCCTTCGCGCGTTTGTAGTAGGAAACGTAGCGGACGTGGACCTTGGGGTATTTCTCGCGCAACCATGCACCGGTGATCTCCGCCTGTTTCCGTCCGCGTTCGGTGAGGTCGTAGGCGTGTGAAGGGACGTGGTACGCTGCGCGCTCGTCGACGTCGCGCATGGTGTTGCCGACCGATTCGGCGTGTCGAACCAGTATCAGTCTCCTGGGATAGCCCACGATGGGTCCTTTCTGCTCTTCTCTTGAGAAAGAGCGTATTGTGTTGTTTGGTATGCTGATCCTATATCTTGAGGATGCTTTGTCAATAATGATTCTGTATGGAATTCAAAGATCGTGTGCTCGTGGCGGTAAAGCGCATTCCGAAAGGGGAGACGAGGACTTATAAGGAAGTCGCTGCGGCCGCTGGTAACGAACGTGCGGCCCGTGCGGTGGGGAATATCATGAAAGCAAATAGCGATCGTGCGGTGCCGTGCCATCGTGTGGTGCGAAGTGATGGCAAGCCGGGTGGATACAACGGTCTCGCTGGCCCAGATAAACAAAAACTTTTGGCCACCGAAAAGAGTAGCTGACGCAACACCTCATTATTTTATTTCAATCTTTGTTATTCTGGACCCCTCTTTTTGTCATTCCGGGCCGTGACCCGGAATCCAGAACGTAAAAAAAGATCAAACGGAACTCGTTTGGCATTTTTATTTTTTTCTGGATTCCGGCTCGGAGGCCGGAATGACAGAGGAAGGGGTCGGAATGACAAAAAAGGAGGCGGGGATGACCAAGTTGTGTCCTGCACACGAAACAAAAGAGTTGTATGTGGATAAGTCGGTGTTGCGCAACATGATGAGAATCACTACACTAAGTAGTGTCACCATGGATTCTTATGCAATTTCAACCAAAAAATCTTCGGCTCGGTGAAGAAGGGCTTCGTAGCGTGCTCGGTTTTCTTGAGGCAGAGATTATGGACGTGGTGTGGGAGCGCAAAGAAATTTCTGTTCGTGACGTGCGTGATGCGCTTCTGCACAAGAAGGAGTACTCCTTCAATACGATCATGACGGTGATGAATCGTTTGGTGGCGAAACGTTTGCTCGCAAAGCGACAGACCGACGGCTCGTTCGCGTATGTTGCGACAGTGGGGCGCGAAGATTTTTCACGCGAAGTCACTCGTTCGATCGCGACGGCGATCGTGCAAGGTGGTTCGTTGTTCCAGGCTGCGGCGTTCGTTGAAGTGCTCAAAGAACATTCGGCAGAAGATCTTCGGAAATTGCAGGAGATTATCGCGCGCGAAGTATGACGTTCACTGCGCGCCTCAGTTCGCGACAAACAACCGCGCTCGCCATCACCGCTTTTGTGGTTGCGGTGTCTGCATTTATTGCTGCACTTTCTTCGATGACGACGCTTGGAAGGATCGCGATGTGGTGCGAAAATCTCTTGCAGACACGACCGACCGATTTTTCTGCAGTTGTTGTCGTGTGTGTTGCGACGATGTGTGCCGCGTCTCTTTGCATGACTGCGTGGGCGCTCGGTCGAGAATTTTTTTCTGCACGCGCACTACGCAAAGAAATTTTCCGGAACACGATGCCTATGCCCAGTCGCGTTGCCGCAGCGCTCCTCGCAGTAAACGCGTTGGAGATGCCGACGATCGTTGTTTCTGATGCGCGGCGATTCGCGTACACGTTCGGTGCGTTTCATTCACGTGTGGTGCTTTCTACGGGACTGATCTCCGCGCTCTCTCTTGAAGAATTAAAAACGGTGATCCGTCATGAACGCCATCATTTTCGCGCGCGTGATCCGTTGCGATCATTTTTTTGGGAGATGATCTGTCATACGTTCTTTTTTCTTCCGCTCCTGCGCAACATCGTCGACCATCTTACTCTCGTGAGAGAACTTAAAGCAGATGCGCGTGCGATGGCGAGCGACGGAGGAAGACGTGCACTCGCATCAGCA